>JAJACO010000086.1 GCA_022601475.1 Chlamydiales bacterium | reverse complement strand
TAATAAATTTATCATAATAAAAAATAGATTTATCATAGTTTTTAATCTCTAAATAAATTCTTCCTAATTTCTCATATTTTAATCTCTTATAAATACCACTATCTGAAACTAATAAAATATTAGACAATGCTTTATTATATAATTTCTTCCGAACAGCACAAGTTCCTTGAATATAATTTAAAACATCTCTTTGTTCATCATCGGAGAATGGAGAACGTATGCCTTATCCACAGTTCTTCCCTGAGAGCGATAATATGTGGTAGCATAGCCGAGTTGAAAGCTTCGATACTTTGCTGGATCAAAGGTGATCGTGCGTGCTTTGTCTCCTTCTTTCACTTGAACGGTAAAGCTCTCGGTTGATGTCTTGGTAAGAACGCCTACGATGCCATTGGTAACTCCAAGTTCTTTATCATTTTTGCGAAATTCGATTTTATCGCCAATACCGACATAAATTTTTCCAAAAGCTGTTTCACATTGGTACTCTTTACCTTGTAGCTCTCCTGCTTCTTTACGATACAACCTTACCAACTCATTGAGTGTTTTAACTTCTCTATTCGAGTGAGCAATCATAAGAGTACTTTCATTTGGATAGCTTTTCCGGCTGTAAGCCCATGTTTTGACTAAAGATTCAAGAGCTTCTTCTTTTGAAGCAGACCATTTTATATTTCCTAGCCTGACTATCGCATCTAAGGCATGTCCCATTTCTCCTACAGCAAGCTTTTTTGCTATCTCTCTTTGGGCTTCTTCTTTTTGCCTCTGAATGTTTTCGAGAGTTGAAGCTCCATATCTTTCAGAAAAAACCTTAAAGCCTCCCCCGCGTTCTACAGAAGAAAGTTGAGAAGAATTCCCTGAAAGAATGACTTTTGCCCCAAATTTATTTGCAAACTTTAAGAACTCAAGCAAAGGACGTGTTCCAAGCTTGCCTGCTTCATCCAAGATCCAAATTTCACGCTGTTTATTAATTTCTCTTTTTTCCTGGTGCACAGCAAAGAGGAAGCGGTATATATTCTCTGAATTTGAAAACCCTTTTTCCTTTAAAACATGAGAGGTGGCACTGTCAGGTCCGAATCCCCTAACCACATACCCTTGAGATTCATAAGTGTCTTTTAAAGCTTTAAGCAGATAACTCTTTCCCGTTCCTGCATGCCCTTCAACACAGCACAAGTTCTTTGGTTGAAGAATATTATTAAATGCAGTCTTCTGCTCTAAGGTTAACTGCGCACCAAATTTCTGGGATTGTTTTAGATTTACGCCCGATCCTTTTTGGCTAAAGAGTCTGTCTCCCAGTCGTATGATCTGTTTTTCTTCCTGAATGATCTTCTGAGTTGTAAACTTTTTCAATGATTGGTGGCTTTTGAGATCTAAAAGCTGCACGATATTCCCCTGTTTCCAAAAGGCATCTCGAATCTCAAAAACCTTGGAGGGGTCAACGTGTTTATGTAAGAAAGCATCTACATCTTCGGAAGTGAAAATGTTTTTGGTTTGAGTGATTTTGTCTAAAACGTTTTTGGGGTCTTCTGACTCTAAACTGTTTAAAGAGATCCGCAAATCATTTTCATAAAGAAGAGAGAAGGCTCGCCCTCTCATACGCACTGGGCCTAAATGGCTTTGAGGGACTACTCCTTCATTATCCACTCTCAATGAAAGTCCTTTTTGCTCAAAATAAGCGTTTTGATGCTGAGCCCAGAGTTTACCCCAGTTAGGACCAGAAATGACTTTACCTCCCCTCATAATAGGCATCATATCTCTAGCCTTATGGTCATCAAATTCAAGGCCATTTGTTTTAAACCTTCTGGTGGTTGCCACAACGTGTGCATGCCAGTTATGGTCAGCTGTTTCGAACTCTCCCTTTTCTTTAGAGTATTCCTTTTTTAGATCAGGAGCATGGATATCAACTTGAACGGCAAGACCATTTCTTACAAAATGCTCGTCTACAAATGAGCGTGCAAGATGCTTGCGATCCTCTAGAGAAATGACTTTATCATCGGGAAGGGCTAAGACCATTTCAAAAGCAGTTTGCGAATTGCGGCGCACTTCTTTTTGTTCAACTGCATTCCACAGAACTTCTGGGGATTTGAATTTTGGATCGACATGATTTGGAAGAAGAACTTCATGATAAACAGGTGAGGGCTTATCTGACCAGTCATAGATTTTTGATTCCATCCACTCATTGCCCTGAAAAGAAATGCGACTTCTTGAGTTATAAGCTGCTTTGCCGCAGGCGTTCTTTCCAGAACTTCTTTTTACAAACTCTAGTCTTGCAAAGGCTATGGGCATAATTTCGACCTAAACTTTTAACTTGATATTATTTTAAACAGTTCTTAATCTTCTATTCTTCGCAAATCTGTTTTTTTCATCACAAGGAATCTCATATGATCAACAAGTTGTGTTTTTTTATTTTAATTTTTGCCAGTGCTTTCACAAGTTCAAAGGTTATTGCAGAAGAGACAAGTCTAAATTCTTGCACCCCGAACGATTTCTCTGCTATTTGCGAGCAGATAATCGAAAATAGAGCATATCTAAAACCCGGTGTGATCTTAGTTTCTTCTACAGAAATTTTCTTACATACAAATGACAGATTTATTCGCATCAACAATCTTTATTCCGATTCTTTGGGTATCTATCTAAATTTGGAGGAAATAAATCCTAAGGTTTGGACAGATGCTTGTCCAAATGGCCATACAAACCTCTGCGGACTCTGTGGTGGTTGTTTGAAACTCTGTCGTTATCGATGCCAATGTTCTCCATTTCGATAAGACAGATAAAACATAAATCAGAAAGCTTTTATCCCAACCTATTCTGCTCAGTCATTTCAGACAATCTTTCCCTCCTAATCAAAAATAAATTCCGAATATAGGGAATAATGCCAAATGAATAGTTGGCAACACTCACCCAATCTAGAATATGAATGAAATATAATAAGCAAAGAGAACTGCCAATAAGGCTTATTACCCAGAAATAGGTACTAAAAAAGCTGTACTGGTTTTTTTCCGCTTGAAGCCACTGAATCCAAAATCGAGAAGCGAACAATATTGCTCCTATCATCCCAAAAATATTCCATACCAAATGCACTCCCTCTTGTACTTCGCCAAAAATTCCCTTAGGCGGCGCTAAGAAATTCACTCGAGTGGAAGTTATGAGATTTTGAAATCCACACAATAAAATTGTGATTCCTAAAGACAAACTCAATATCAAAAGTGCTT
>JAJACO010000085.1 GCA_022601475.1 Chlamydiales bacterium | reverse complement strand
ATAGCGGGGTTTATTCCTGAGGTTGTTCATGAAGGACATTTAGTAGAAGTTTTTCATGTTAATATATGGCTCAATCTATTACATGTTTTCTCAGGTGTCATTGCCTTTTTTGTAGGTTTCATCGGCCGAAAATCTTCTAGAATTTATTTTCAGATTTTCGGTGTTTTGTACGCTATTTTGGCAATTTTGGGTTTTGTTTATGAGGATAAAGACATTTTCGGAATCTTATCTAGTAACGCCCCAGACACTTGGTTTCATGTAATTATGGCCACTGCAGCCTTAATTGTTGGATATGGGGCAAAAGATTAACCTTTGGAGAAAAAGCAATGAGTGAACTTAAACATTCAGAAGAGAGTGAAGAGAATTTTAAGTTAGATGAATTAGTCATCAATACAATTCGTACTTTATCAATGGATGCCGTGCAAGCTGCAAATTCAGGACATCCGGGTACGCCTATGGCATTGGCACCTGTTGCTTACTGTTTATGGCAAAAATTTCTACGCTTTGATCCTCAAGATCCCATTTGGCCCAATCGTGACCGTTTTGTTTTATCTAATGGGCATGCCTCTATGCTTCTCTACTCTATTTTGCACCTCAATAAGGTTCAATCTGTGAATGCAAAATACGAAAGCATTGGAAAAGAGACAGTCTCATTAGAAGATATCAAAAACTTCCGTCAGCTCAACAGCAAATGCCCAGGACACCCCGAGTATCGATGGACTTCTGGAATTGAAACCACAACAGGTCCCCTTGGGCAAGGCGTTTCTAATAGCGTGGGGATGGCAATTGCTAGCAAATGGATGAGTAACTACTTCAATCGTCCTGGGTTTGAAATGATCAATTACAACGTCTATTCCATTTGTGGAGATGGAGATATGATGGAAGGAGTCTCATCTGAGGCGGCTTCTATAGCGGGACACCTCAAACTCTCTAACTTATGCTGGATCTATGACAACAACCACATCACCATTGAGGGAAGCACCAATCTTGCTTTTACAGAAGATATCGCCGCCCGCTTTATGGGGTATGGTTGGAATGTCATTCGTGTTGCAGATGCAAACGATCTCAATCTTTTAGAAAGAGCTTTTGAAACGTTTCATAAAACAAATGACCGCCCCACCTTCATTATAGTAGATAGTCACATCGCCTGGGGATCTCCGCACAAACAAGATACAAAAGCAGCGCATGGAGAGCCTCTTGGAGAAGAAGAAATTCGTTTGACTAAAAAGAACTACAGCTGGCCGGAAGATGCTAAATTTCTTGTTCCTGAACAGGTGTATAAACATTGCCAAAATGGACTGGGCAAAAGAGGGAAAGCTGAACGAGATGCGTGGATTGCACTTTTTGATAGCTACTCCCAAGAGTATCCGGAACTAGCAGACCATCTCTATAAAATGCAACACCGTCAACTTCCAGATGGATGGGATAAAGACCTCGCTGCTTATCCTACAGATGCAACTGGGATTGCCACAAGAGATTCTTCAGGACAGATTTTAAACAACATTGCCAAAAATTACCCTTGGCTCATAGGCGGAGCTGCAGATTTGGCTCCATCCACAAAAACACACCTAAATGATTTTGGAGATTTTGAAGCGGATAATCTCTCCGGAAAAAACTTTCACTTCGGTATTCGCGAACACGCAATGTGCTCTATTTTAAATGGCTTAGCTCTTTCAAAGATTCGACCTTTTGGATCAGGATTTTTCATCTTTAGTGATTATTGCCGCCCTCCTATTCGCCTAAGCGCCATTATGGAAATTCCTGTTGTCTTTATTTTTACGCATGATTCAATCGGTGTTGGAGAGGATGGACCCACCCACCAACCTGTTGAGCAACTCCCCTGCCTACGTTCCATTCCGGGCCTGATCACTCTGCGCCCGTGCGATGCGAATGAAGTTATCGAGGCGTGGAAACATGTTGCACAGCTCAAACACGAGCCATCAGCTCTTGTACTGACCCGTCAAAAAGTTCCTACTCTCGATCGCCAAAAATATAGCTCTGCCGAAGGATTGCATAAGGGCGCTTATGTGATTGCTGATTGCGAAGGGAGTGCTGAATTATTGCTTTTAGCTTCTGGAAGTGAAGTTTCTCTTTGTATCCAGGCGCATGAAGAGCTTAAAAAAGAAGGGGTTAAATCACGCGTTATCAGCATGCCTTCGTGGGAAATATTTGAAAAACAAGATCAAGCATATAAGAACAGCATCCTTCCTCCAGAGGTGAGGGCGAGACTCTCTGTGGAACAAGCCTCAACTTTTGGATGGGAGCGGTATGTGGGGCTCGACGGCCGCTCTATAGGAATGGAAACCTTTGGTGCCTCCGCCCCCCTCAAAGAGTTATTGAAGAAATTTGGATTTACTTTAGAAAATGTAATTAAACAAGCAAAAGAGATTTTGCATTTAGTTCACAAATAGTATAAAATAGCTTAATTCGAAACAATTCGGGTCAAGCTATTTATGAAAACAATATTTTTTACGCTCATTTGTCTCTGTGGATCTGCTTGGGCCTATCCCACACATACCAACTACAGCTCAAAGCCCTTAAGCATGATTTACCGACTAGAAGAGGGAAAACAACTGATCCAAAAAGCGGAAAGGAATGGACCTCTACACATTAAAGAAGCCAAGTTAGGTGCTCATGCAAGTAGCGCGTGCTGGATTCCTTCTGACCGCACAATCTGTCTTAATATTTCGAATGAAAGGCCGCTTGGAACACTTATTCGCTCTATTGTCTTTGAACTGCATAATTCCCTAACACATCAAGAATTTGATCGTTGGGACGCTCTGGCTGAATCAGGCAAAGTCTCAAGAGATCAGTATGTTGAAGCAATAGAATCCATTGAATATCAAAATGCCCTACAAGCAAAAAAAATCCTGGATCAAGGCGTTGACAAAAGAATTTTTCCAAAAGAGGCTAGGTGGAATATCCCCCTCTCTTTTGAAGAACATTTTTGGTTCCAAAAACAAAATGGACACTCGGCTTATATTGCAAATCTCTACGATCAAATAACCTATTCCTCCTCAAACACTCTTGCGCAAAATTAATACAATACTCAAACTCAAAATATGAGTGTATCCCCAGAAAAAATCAAAGATGTAGCCGCTCGTTTAGAGCATTTGGGCGTTCAAGAGGGGGATGTACTCGAAAAATTTACCCTCTCCTCGGGATCGGGTGGTCAGAAAGTGAATAAAACAGCTTCCTGTGTTTTTTTAAAACACTTACCTACAGGGATAACTGTAAAATGTGGCAAAAATAGATCTCGTGAAATCAATCGTTTTTTAGCCCGTAGAGAACTGTGCGAGCGCCTTGAAAAGGAGCTACACGGACAAAAAAGCTTAAAAGAATTAAAGCTGGAAAAAGTTAAGAAACAAAAGCAAAGGCGTCGAAGAAAATTAAAAAGCAAAATATCTGATGATGGTATATAATTAATTTTATAAGAACCGCTACTCAGAATTTATGCCTACGACAATTAAGCCCCCACGCATTTTATTTTGGATCACCCTATCCGCACTCTTAGTGATTTCACTATTTGTTTGTTACTCCGAAAAATCGAAACTCCCCCCCTCTATTGAGATCACAACACGCAACCAACCCACTCTTGGATACAACAAGGCTACAGTTCAAGTTGTTGTATTTGAAGAGCTTAAATGTGATAACTGCAAGGATTTTAATAACAAAATCTTTCCAAAGATCAAGAAGAAATTCATCGACACGAATAAAATTCGCTACACTACCTTTCCCGTTTCATTTCTTCCCGGATCCATGCCAGCAGCCGTGGCTACGTTGTGTGTATTTAATGAAAAACCTCTCTACCCCAACCCTGAGCTTTTCTATAAATATATGGACTACATCTATAAGCACCAACCGAGCGAAACTACCGACTGGGCTACACCTGAAAGACTCGGGGCTTTTGCAAAGGCCACCTCTCCTGCGATAGACTTAGAAAAACTTGATTCTTGTGTGCAAAATGAAAAATTCAGAGTCCAAATTCAAAGAAATACAGCTTATGGCAAGCAATTGATGAATGGAACGATTTCTACACCCACAGTTTATGTGAATGGCATTTTAGTCAATGAAATGACCTACAAAGAAATTAAAAGAGTGATCATCGAGGTTCTCGAACATGAGGGAGTGTATTAAAAATGTGGATTAAGCGTTATGGTCTCTATTTTTCCTGGCTACTTGCGACAGTTGGAACGCTTGTATCACTCTATTTTAGCGATGTTAAAAATCTAGAGCCGTGTCATATGTGCTGGTTTCAGCGCATTTGTCTTTTTCCACTCGTGCTGATCTTAGGAATCGCTTGTTATAGAGGTTTTCTTGGTATTTCTCTTTATGTGCTTCCTCAGGTTGTAATCGGTTTGCTATTGGCGCTCTATCAAATAGCAGTTCAAGAACTCCCTGGCTGGAATCCTATTAATATTTGCGGCGCGGGTCCGAGTTGCGCCAAAAAAGTATTAATAGGCTTGGGTCCAATCTCTATCCCTATGCTTTCTGCTTTTGGGTTTCTTCTTATAGCTATTTTTTTGATTTTAACATGGGCAAAACAAAGCTCAGAATCTTAAAAAGGTTGAATTTTTTGTGCTGAAAATTCAAGAAACATGGTATACTAAAGCCCTTCTTTAACCCTTAAAAAGGCTTGCGGTATGAAAATTTTAACACTCCTCACTGTTTGTTTTTCACTCACTGCACCTCTATTTGCTATGACACCAGACTCTTCTCAAAATGTATTTATCATGCTAGGCGCTCCAGGTGCCGGCAAAGGAACCCAAGCTGTGCGCCTCAGTGATCATTACGGCATCCCCCAAATCTCAACCGGAGATCTATTTCGCGAAAATATTCGCCAAAACACACCTGTTGGACAAAAAGCTAAGAGCTACATGGACCGAGGGCAACTTGTGCCTGATGAAGTTGTTTTGGATATGTTATTTGAGCGCATTTCAAAAAAAGATTGCGAGAAAGGATATATTCTAGATGGATTTCCTCGAACAATTCCTCAAGCCGAAGCGCTTACGAGCCGTCTAAGCAAAACAACTCCCAAGATTGTAGCGATAAGCCTAGAGGTGCCTGACGATATCATTATTGACCGTTTGACAGGACGCCTTGTCTGCGATCAATGCGGAGCTCCCTACCACATCACATTTTCTCCCCCCAAAGAAGAGGGAATCTGCGATCGAGATGGAGGCAAGTTGATCCAACGTAAAGATGATTCTGCGGCTGTTGTTAAGGAGCGTCTTGCTATTTTTCATGACCAAACAGAACCTGTAAAGCACTTCTTTAATAAAAAAGGTGATCTGATTCTTGTAGATGGCAATGGATCTGCAGAAAAAACAAGTTCTCAGATTGACAGCCAGGTAGATAAAATTCTAGTTCGCTAGAATATGAGACCGTTGAACAACTCAAGTTTGATGTGTATAGAAGAGAAGTTGTGATTTCCAGCAGTCATTGAGAACAATCACCTGATCAGCCTTCCAGCCAGGAATCGCAAAGGAATTGGAGATCACGACTGCTCCTGGCTTAAGCTCTTTTTCGAATTTCTTTCGAAGCTTTTTCATTGCGCCTGGAAATAGATAACAAATCACCACATCTGCATCAGAAAAATCTATATCATAAAAATTCTTGCGATGAATGCATAAGCCATCTTTTTTTCTAAACCTCTGTAAAATTTTTGAATACAAATAAGGGATAAGAGAAATCTCAAAAGCCTTTACATGATGTTTTTTCTCTGCAATAGGAAAGGCAAGCGTCCCCCACCCAGATCCTAATTCATAAATTTTTTTTGGTTCGTTTGGCAAATAATTCAGAATTTCTTTTTTAACTTTAGAGGAGCTCGGCATGGGAGAAATCCCAGTGTATAAAGAAAATCCCACAATTGATATACTGATGCTTCCCATAAAAAAAAGAAGGACTAAAAAAAGCATATGCCTATTCTCATTGCAATCATTATTAATACAATTGCCGTTTTTGCTACCGGTTACATTTTACCAGGTATTCACATGCACAGTTTTTGGACAGCAGTGGTCGTCTCTATTGTACTCGGTATTGTAAATGCCATATTACGCCCCATCATCTTTATTCTCACCCTTCCGATTAACATCTTAACGCTTGGACTTTTCTCTTTTGTCATTATGGGACTGCTTGTTTATCTTGTGAGTGCCATTGTGCCTGGATTTACTGTTGATAATTTTGGATGGGCCATTCTTTTTGCTTTAATTGTTTCTTTAATCAATTGGTTTTTGTGGTCATTAGTACCTGGAGCTCGATCGTGACATTCACCCTTCAAGAAGATTTACCCCTAACTCAAGCAGCTAAGCTCTTTTTTCCAGACAGTTCAAACAGAACGCTCCAAAATTGGATTAAAGGGGGGCGTATTCGTGTAGATGGAAAGCCTCTACAAAGAGGTGATATTTTAGTTAAAAAAGGACAAGTCCTCACCCTGGATGATAAACTCCCTATATATATCGAAGGAATTCCAATTATCTACCAAGATAGATGGATGATCGTGATTCAAAAACCAGAAGGGCTTTTAAGTGTTCCTGCAGATAAGGACGAACACAATGTCATGCACCTCTTAAAATTTGGACTCAAAACTCAAGCCATTCTACCGGTTCATCGACTTGACCAGGGATCGTCCGGCGTGCTTGTTTTTGCGCGCAATCCACTTGCAGAAAAAAAATTAAATGAGCTTTTTGCAAAGCACGATCTTATTCGCGAGTACATCGCTCTTATTGAAGGACGCCTTCCCAAAAATAAGGGCTCTTGGGTGAGCTATCTGCGCGAAAAAGAAAATTTTGATGTGGAAGTGACAACCGAAGAGTTAGGAAAAAAAGCAATCACTCACTTTGAAGTGATTTATTGCTCCAAAAAATTCTCCTACTTAAAACTCACATTAGAAACCGGCAAAAAGCACCAAATCCGTGTGCAAACCTCGGAAATAGGCCATCCCATTGTGGGTGATCGAAGGTATAAATCTCTGATCAATCCATTTAAACGTCTTTGTTTGCATGCCCATCGCCTTGAGTTTATTCATCCCTTTACGGGTAAAAGAATGGTTTTTACAACACTTGATAAACATCTTCCTAACTTTATAAAACCTATTATTAAACGAATATCTTTTTCTTGAATCTTTCTTACTTCTCCCCTAGTTTGAGGAGAAACAGGAGAAACTCACATGAAAAAAATATTTTGTCTTTTGGCTATCATCAGTTCATCTTCTCTTTGTGCGCTTCCAACAGCTACGTATGGAACGTGTAAAGGAGAGGGTGAAAACGCTACAAACCTACAGGTTTTAGAGTCTGAAATTATCGTAGATGGAAAGCCTTCAAAAATATACAAGTTAATCGAAGAGAATGGATCTTGGTATATCCAAAAAAAAGAGGGAGAGTGCTTTAATGTCACCGTCGAGAATTTCCTTACAACCCCAACGACAGTTCACTGGCATGGAATCATTCTACCTGATGCTGAAGATGGGGTAGCTTATGTCACACAACCCCCTATAGCACCGGGAAATTCTCAAAACTATAATTTTGAAATTGTACAATCAGGAACTTACTGGGCTCACTCTCATTATGGGTTAGAAGAGCAAAAACTATTGGCTTGCCCTTTGATTATTTATCCTAAGGAAGGTCCTAAATACCACGATGTGATTTGCTTTTTACAAGATTTTACATTCAAGAGTATCGATGAGGTGTGGCAAGGATTGCGCAAAAAATTCGTAGAAGAAGCAAAGACAAAAGGAGATAATTGGATTCCCTCTTTTGCAATTCCTAAAATTAAACTCTCTAAACCAGATGTAGTCTTCGATGCTTTTTTAACCAATGGACAAACTCTTGAAAAACCAGACGTGCAGATTGTGCAACCTGGTGAAAAAGTGCGTATCCGATTAATTAATGGCTCATCAGCCAGTAACTATGAAGTAGATATAGGCGAACTAAAGGGCGAAATTATCGCTGCAGATGGCAATCCTGTTGATTCTCTAAATGTTAAAAAATTCCCCATTGCAGTCGCACAGAGGTATGATGTTTTAGTGACTATCCCAAAAAAGGGAGGGGCCTTTCCAATTCTAGCAACCTGTGCACAAACAAATATGCGCACAGGTCTTATCTTAAAAACAGAAGATGCTAAAGAACCAGAAATCCCATCTAAAACTCAATATGTAATGGGCAATATTTCAAACAATATTGAAAAGCAATTACATTCTAAAGACCCTCTCAAACCACGTAAAGTGGACCGTCATCTTAAAGCACTGCTTCAAGGAAATAACAATTACTATGTTTGGGCGATTAATGGATATGTTTGGCCTCACAGCCAAACCCTTTTTATAAAAGAGGGTGAACGTGTTGAAATGGAGTTGACTAATGACTCACCAATGTCTCATCCAATGCATCTACATGGACATTTTTTTCAAGTGATGTCTATCAACGGGCAAAACTTAAAAGATGGAGCTATGAGAGATACGATCCTTGTGATGCCAAATCAAACAGTTAAAATACAGTTTGATGCAGATAATCCTGGTATTTGGGCATTTCATTGCCATATTATCTATCACCTTTGGGCCGGAATGTTTACAGTCGTTCAATATGAAGGAATCACTCCCCCTTACTTTTCTCCAGAAGAAATCGAAACTTACTCTCAGATCTACGGAGGATATTAACCTGAACTTTAGGTTGATGGGTTAAGTGATTACAAAAGCGCACTCTTTTGGAATTTCCCATGTTTTCTGACTAAGATCTATAGATTTAGTGCTAAACAACTCCCTTTTACCAGCTACGCTGTGAAAGGGAGTTTCTATTTCAAGCGTCTTTTCTTTAGACAAATGGCAAAAAACTCCTATCCATTTCTCCTCTTCTGTAGGATATTCCCAAGCAATCCAGTCGTGCTCTTTAGAGAAATACACCGACATAGATTCGGTGAGCATTTCGGGCTTAGCGGGGTATTTTTTGCGTAAATGAATTAAATCGGCATAGGTCTGAAAGATCTCGGGATCTGCCTTCCATGTGAGACACGAGTTTACAAACGACTCTCTGCCCGGAAAAGGCATTTCTTGACGATGAAACTCTCTTTTACGTCCCTCGTAGATTGAACGCATAAGTTTTTCGTCTTGAAAGTCGACAAAATACTCAAAAGGCGCTGTTTCTCCGTACTCTTCTCCCATAAAAAGTAAAGGGATATAGGGAGTCATCAAAAGCAAGCAGGCTGCAATTTGTTGACTCTCAAGCCCAAGAAGGGTTGAGAGTCTCTCCCCAAGAGGACGATTCCCAATTTGGTCGTGATTTTGCAAAAAAACGATCAGTTTTTCAAACGGAATTTCTTCAAAAGAGTTCCCATGTCGTTTTTTTCTAAAAGGTGAGTATTGGCCTGTGTATACGCTTCCCTTTGTGAGCACTTTAGATAAGTCGTTCAATCCATTGAAATCGATATAATATGTATCTCGTTCACCCGTAAGCATTACATGCGCAGCATGATGAAAGTCATCGTTCCACATCCCATCGATGCTAAGCCCTCCAACTTTGTGTGGACGGACAACCTTTGAATCATTAAGCCCTGCTTCGGCCACAACATGAATTTTTCTATCTAGCTTTTCTTGGAGTTGCTTAATTTCCTTTGTAAGCTCAGCAAGCATTACAGAAGCGCTAAAATCATAAATACCATGAATTGCATCCAATCTTAGAACATCAATGTGATACTCAGTGATCCAGTAGAGTGCATTTTTGATCACATACTCACGCACATGATCGGAATAAGCTCCATCAAAGTTAAATGCTTTTCCCCAAGGGGTATGGTAGGTGTTGCTGAAGTAAGGACCAAATTCCGAGAGGTGATTTCCCTCAGGCCCTAGATGGTTGTAGACAACGTCTAAACACACAGCAATTCCCTTTGCGTGGCATGTATCAACTAGCTGCTTAAACCCCTCCACCCCTCCATAACCGCTGTAGGGTGCATAAAGTGAAGCTCCATCATATCCCCAGTTCCACTGTCCAGGAAATTGCGCAATGGGCATGATTTCAATGCAATTAATGCCCAAATTCTTGAGATAATCGAGCTTTTGAATCACTCCCTCAAAAGTGCGATGCGAAGAAAAGGTGCCTACATGAATTTCATAAAATATTAAATCACGTAAGTTAAGTCCTTTCCATGTCGTATCGTAGAATACATAGGAGTTGGGGTCTACAATTTCTGAAGGACCATGTACACCCTCTGGCAAAGAGCGAGAAACAGGATCTGGATACTGCAGTCCATTTTCTAAAACATAAGTGTAGCGCTCACCGGGATAGATTTCATTTGCTTCTATTGTAAAATAGCCATTTGCATCGCGGTGCATAGGTAATATTGGCTTCCCTAAGATTTGAAGAGAGATAGCGTAGTGATGGGGAGCCCACACTTTAAAAGTAGTCGTTCCATTTTTATTAAATTGCGCTCCTAAATCTAACTTCCAAGGAGCGGATTGAAGCTGCTGTATTGTTTTTGTCATCAGTCTATCCTAAGTAAGCTTACTGGCAAAGATTCAAACACCTCTTCAAGACGGAGTGCAAACACGCTTCCTCTTTTTTTTCCTTCGATTCTTTTTCCTGTAAAAAGATCTACTAAATTTGAAGCGTCCTTATCAAACGGAAGTAGCACTTCTGTATCGCCCCACGCATGCCTTCCCAGCGGAAGATCCCAGTCTGCTGGAGCAAGCGTGGAATAAAATCTCCCGGCAAGTACAATACAATGCTCTTGATTGGTTTTGCGCATAAAAGCAATGACATTTTCTTTGCGCGCTCCTCTTGTTTTTAAGGGAATATACTCTCCATATAAGAATAATTCTTTGTGATTTGCGCGAAATTGGAGTGCTTTTGCTGTTACAAGGCATTTCGCTCTAGAAAGATCATGAGAAGCAAACGCTTTTT
>JAJACO010000084.1 GCA_022601475.1 Chlamydiales bacterium | reverse complement strand
CTCTTGAAAATAGTCCTTTTTCAGAAGAAGAATCCTCTTTGTTCATGGGGCCTTTCAGGCAAACGCAGTTTCCTCATAATGAGTATAATTCTCACTGCCTATCTTGCCCGCCGTCAGGCGGATCCTGCCCATCCTGTTAGTAGTTCAGTTCAATCGCATTCTTGCAGAAGCTTAAAGAAAAATCTATAAATCCCTTATTTTTAATAATTAAAACCCGAAGTTCAGGTTAGTAGTCTACTGTCATGGTTCCTGATAATACCACCCAAATAGGTATAAAGACGCGATTGGATTTCGTCTGTTATCCATTTCCATCGTCCTTTGGTTGACCAGATAAGATGAAAAAAATGAACTCTAAATGAATGTGTCATGGGAGACGTTCAGGTTAACAGGACTAATTAGATGCGTGCGACTGCTGAAAAGAAATAAAACGAGGATCTTGACGGATAGGATCAAATTCTTCTCTCTTGACCGCCTGCGAGACCGATGGCAGCCCCTCACGCAACGAGCACTCAAGCCAGCCAACGGCAGGCTCTGGTTTTGCAAGCATGCCATAAGCCAGCGCGTTGATGAGCGCTGTATCGTACGAAGGGTTATCCTGAAAGCATTTGGATCCAATTTTTACCACCGTATGAAAATCGCTATTCATGTAGGCCAAAAAGTGATACAGGGCAAGAGAATCGCCTGAGAGCGATTTTTTAATAGGAGCGAGTAGCTCGTACCCTTTTTCGTATTGTTCTTGATTTTTGTAGATTTCTGCCATCTCTTGGGTGGCCAGTGTATATAAGATTCCCTCTTGGGTTTTTTCGCGCACCTCAGAGAGTTTGCTAAGCGCACTTTCTGCATTGCCAGCTTGAAACTCGGCGTCCGCTTGTTTCATGAGTAATTGAAGAGAGGCATCACGGTCTTTTTCGGAAAAAATTTTATAATACTGCAACGAGCGAAAGCTCTCAAAGGTAAGGATCAAAAACAGAGCCCCAATTAAAAACATGCCCATGACAAAAAAGAGAATACTAATAGAAATCGCAATGACAATTCCCGCTATAATCGCCATTTTAACACCCTTAAAGCCAAAAATAGCCTCTAGGATAATGCTAAGCAGGTGTCCACCATCAAGAGGCAGCACCGGCACAAGATTGATAATTGTCCAAAATAGGTTGGCTATAAAGGCAAATTTGACCGTAAAAAGCAGCATTTCATTTTGGATATGAACGTATCTGTAAAGTGTGTAGGAAGCTAAAAAAATGAAAAAGCCCGCTATAGGGCCGTTTAGAACAACTAAAAACTCTTCCCAAAGTTTAAGTTTGGGCCCCTCTCGGTAGGTAAATCCTCCAAAAGCGGCGAGCTCGATGCGTGTTTTTTGATTAAAACAGACGGCTGTGAGCGCGTGTCCAAACTCGTGCAAAAGCACCGAAAATAAAATCACCGCTAAGCAGAGAAGCGCGCCGGTTAAGGTGAATGTCCACATCCATCCAATAAAAAAGGCGACAACCCAAAACAGTGGACGGATAGAAACGGGAATTTTTCCGGGGATCGTGATCATGATTGCAAGAGCCTTTTAAGTGTAGAACCCATCACAGCAGGAGTTTGCGCAACAGTCACTCCCGCTTTTTCAAGTGCATCGATCTTATCCTTAGCGCTCCCTTTTCCGCCAGAGATAATTGCTCCAGCGTGCCCCATCCGTTTGCCCGGGGGCGCCATTTGCCCAGCGATGAGGGCGACAACGGGTTTTGAACAGTTTTTTTGAATCCACTCTGCAGCTTCTTCTTCTGCTGTTCCTCCAATCTCGCCAATCATTAAAATAGCCTCGGTTTGAGGATCTTTTTCAAAGAGTTTAAGCATATCGATAAAGTTGGTTCCGTTGAGCGGGTCGCCCCCAATGCCAACGCACGTGCTTTGGCCGAGTCCTTCTTGGGTGGTTTGCCAAACAGCTTCGTAAGTTAGGGTGCCAGAGCGAGAAACAATGCCCACTTTTCCCGGTTGGTGGATATAGCCGGGCATAATGCCAATTTTGCACGCACCAGGCGTGATAATACCGGGGCAATTAGGGCCAATTAAGCGACTTGTTGTGCTATGCTTCATCACATGTGAAACCTCGAGCATATCGCGCACGGGAATTCCCTCTGTGATGCATACGATCACTTCAATGCCCGCCTCTTCCGCCTCTAAAATGGCCTCTGCAGCAAATGGAGGAGGAACAAAGATGAGACTCGCATCACAGTGTGTGGCGAGCTTAGCCTCTTTAACCGTATCAAAGACTGGTATCTCTAGATGGGTTTGTCCTCCCTTGCCGGGAGTCACTCCTCCTACGTATTGAGAGCCGTATTGAATCCCTTGTTCTGTATGAAAAGAGCCAGCCTTTCCTGTAATCCCTTGCGTGATCACCTTCGTGTCTTTATTTACAAGAACCGCCATTCTAGTTACTCCCCTTTTGCAGCCTTGACAGCTTGTATTGCACCTTCATCCATCGTTCCGGCTGTGATAATATTGAGACCCGATTCCTCGAGGATCTTTTTTCCAATGTCTACATTGGTCCCTTCCATCCGCACCACAAGAGGGACTGATAAGCCTCCTTCTAATTCCTGAGAAGCAGCCACAATTCCATGAGCGAGCACCCCACAATCCATAATGCCGCCAAAAATATTTACAAAAATGGATTTAACCCGCGGATCGAGCAAAATGATCTTAAAACCATGCGCCACCTCTTCTTTGGTCGCGCCCCCACCTACATCTAAAAAGTTAGCGGGATTGCCTCCATAATGATGGATAATATCCATCGTCGCCATCGCAAGACCAGCTCCATTGACCAAACATCCAATCTCCCCTTCAAGCCCAATGTAGGCAAGATCGTACTCTTTAGCCATCACCTCATTTTGAGTGGACTGAGAGGGATCGTACCATTGCGCGATTGCCGGTTGCCGATACAACGCGTTATCGTCGATCGAAAGCTTAGCATCTACTGCTGTTAACTGCCCTTCCTCCGTTAAACAGAGAGGGTTAATTTCTAATAGATCGGCATCTGTATCTGTAAACACCTTTGCTAAATTCGCAACAAGCGCGGCTCCTTGCTTAAATAGATCTCCTTCCCATCCCATAAATTTTGCAAGCTCAAGCAAATGGTAACGGCGCACCTTGCCATCAAAGCCAATGGGGAGTTTAAGGATTTTTTCGGGCGTTTTATGCGCGATTTCTTCAATTTCCATCCCGCCCTCTGGAGAGGCAATGATGATGGGAACCGCATGCGCTCGATCAATTGCCGCAGCGAGATAGTATTCTTTTTTGATTGCTACAGGAGCTGCGATCAAAACCTTGTGAGCCACAACGCCCTGTGAGCCTGTTTGGTTATTGACAATCTTCATGCCGATGAGCTCAGAGGCTAAACGGACAATCTCTTCGGGGTTTTTAGCAAATTTAACCCCTCCCGCTTTACCTCTTCCTCCAGCATGGATCTGCACCTTGATCACAGCCTCGTTAAGACCTAATTCTTTGATCGCTTGGAGCACTTCTTCTTCGTTAGAAGCAACGGCAAAAGCTGGAACCGCAATCCCATACTTCTGCAGCAAATTTTTCGCTTGATATTCGTGAATATTCATATCTTTATCTTCCTCTCTACCCTCCTTATGTGGTATAGTGACATTTCAATCAAAGAATTTTACAAAAATGTTTAAGTTCCTCGGTCAAAAAATCCGCGCCCTTTTTAAAGGCAATCTCAACGAAGAAACACTCGAATCGCTCGAAGAGCTCTTCTACCAAGCAGACCTTGGCTCAGCTTTAAGCGCAGAACTTGCCGATAAAGTGCGCACATTGAGCAAAAAAGGGCTCAAACCCGACCAGATCTTAGATGAAATCCAGAAAGACTTGGTGACTCAGCTCGAAGCGATCCCCCAAACACAAACGCTCACAGGCACTCCCCACGTCATTCTGATTGTTGGTGTCAATGGAAATGGAAAAACAACCTCGATAGCCAAACTAGCGCATCATTTCCAAAACGAGGGCAAAAAAGTACTCATCGCAGCTGCTGACACCTTTAGAGCTGCCGCCATCGATCAGCTAGAGCGCTGGACCGAGAAAACAGGAGCCTCCCTTGTCAAGGGCAAGCCTGGCAGCGACCCTGCAGCTGTTGTCTTTGATGCCATAGAGGCTGCTAAAAGCCGCGGTTGCGACCTTGTGCTTATCGACACCGCGGGCCGTCTGCACACAAAAACCGACCTCATGCACGAACTACAAAAAATCCACCGTGTTACAGGCAAAGCGCTCCCCGGAGCCCCCCACGAGACACTGCTTGTTCTCGATGCCACAATTGGGCAAAACGGCCTAGAACAAGCCTCCATCTTTCATCAATTTACTCCCCTCTCAGGGCTTATCTTGACCAAGCTCGATGGCACGGCGAAGGGCGGAACAGCGATTTCTATCCAAAAAAAGCTCCAACTTCCCATCAAATACATAGGTACAGGGGAAACAATGGATGCATTCGAGGTATTCAATCCTCAATCATTTATTAAATCTTTATTTGAATAAAACGCTCATTTATATCACATAGTTTGATTTTTATCAAAGAATATGTTATAATTATTTTATATTAATTATAATAAGGGGTTATAATATGATTTCTACTGTTAACTGGAGAAAAACCGCTGACCTACTGCCCGTAGAACAAATTCAAAAAAATGTGCAACAGGTTTATCTAAATAATATAAATTTCCCCAAAAATGAAGATTTAAAAAATATCAGACTCGGAATAAAACAAAAACTGCTGTTTATAGCAAGCGGAATACTTGAAAGAAATAGCTCCAAAGGAAACTACGATGTAATCTTTACACACTCCAAAACGGATGCGCAGATTATACTTGGAGCTCTGCCAAATAAAAACAAAAAACAAAAAGAAGCCATTGAAAGCAGAAAGGACAGTGAGGGCGATTCACGCGTCACATTCTTCTTACATGTCAACGAACCATGGGAACTTATTAAAAACTTTTTTGGATCCAAAACTTATACAAAAGACGAGTGGGGCGAGCACCAGCATTGGATTAAGGCTAAAGATCACGTTGAACTAAGTTATGCACAACTTCAGGATGCAGCTGACCAAATTCATAAACAAGTTGAACAAGAGATTGACGTCTATGTGCACTGTCGAGCTGGTGTTGGGCGATCTGCAATGGCTGTCGCAGCTTATCTGATTAAATATCAGGGTATGAGCGTTGCAGAAGCTTCAAAATTGATTAAAGATCGTAGAGCAAAATCTACGATTTTCAATAAAATTCCAAACTTAGTAGAATTTTCCGCAAAAGTTAACAAAAACAACTATAATTTTAATAAAGAAATCGAGTTAGTTGATGCTCTTGTTGCAAAAGAAGCAGTTTATAAACAAAGTAGTTTATCACGCCTTGTTGACAAGATCGCTGTCAAAGTAGGTATTAAAACCCAAGATAGCCTTAATGAGAAAAAGTTAGACTATGAAAAAAAACAAATTGAAAACTTCAACTATCAAAAAGCCAAACAAAAATACGAGAAAAAACACAAGAAAAATGGCCACACGCTCAACGACTCTCACTACTATGCATATGAAAATAAATATTTTACTCTTAAACCTTTGCTAAGCGCAATCACCAAGGATAAAAACGATCGAGCTCTTAACTTCAATTTGACCTCACAAGAAATATCTATAATCAATCAGTCTCTATCAATTACACTTAGCAATCCAAATTCACACAGCATTGTTAATCAAGCGTCTGAAATACTTACCGAGCATTTTGAATTATCAAATATACATGGTCTTGCAGCAATTATATCGCACAACAGAAATTTTGGAGAATTAGTAGGTAGTGAGGACAAAAATTGGCAACAAGCTATAGATTACCTAAAATCATCAATATAGACTAAAGTTGGAAGACAAAAAAACAACTAATTATTTTTTATCGTCTAACGTTTACCAGAAGAAAGGATTCGCAATAGGTACCAGAAGATCATAATCACGTTGATGTACATCTTGAGCGCCATGATCATCGAGAGCTTATAGGATGCGACAGAATTCACGTCTGCTTGCACGCTAAATTTGCGGATTGTCTGCGCATCATACGCGGTGAGCCCCGTAAAAATTCCAAGCCCTAGATAACTAATGAGCAGATGAAAAAATTGCAGCGGCACAAAAAAGGACACGATTGCAAAGAGGAGTGTCACTGCAAGCAATCCTATAAGCGCAAAAGAGAGGATGCGCCCTAAGCTTGTAAGGTCGTTTTTGGTGAACATCCCGTAGCCCATTGCCAACAGGAAGACTGCAGAAGCTGTCACAAATGATAACCAGATCACCTCGCCGCCAAATGCAGCTGCAAATGCTGGAAGCACTGTCCCAAAGATGATCCCCTGAAGACCTGAGTAGGCCAAAAACATTCCGATCACACCCCGAAGCGAGAAACGTTGGATCGAAGCATTAAAGCCCATCGCCACGCCAAATGCCGCAAAGGCCCACACCCACCAAAAGGGCATCAGAGTGATGTAGAGTCCCGATTTGAAAACAAAATACGCAATAGAGGCTGTAAAAGCCAAACCTATTGCCATCCAGCCGTAAACACGGGTAGAAAAGGTCCCCACCGCTTGAGAAGCGCGCGGATCGTAGATGTCATTTTGATCGAATAAACCCATAAAAACTCCTTATTGACCCGAGTATAGATTATCGGTAGATTTTGAGAAACATGAAGATTAATTCCAGCACAACAAAGAGGATCAGCAAGCTTAAAATAAACCGATTTCCAAAAAGAGAGTACTCTCCCTTCAATCCAAGTTTATAACGTCCTCGCCAAACCATGAGTATGGGAAGCAGTCCCAAAAGCAATGCGCTCCCCAATCCTCCTGCATAGTGCAATGCATCGACAAAAATAGACGGACTCATCATCGCAAAGATAAGAGGAGGGCCAAAAATCAGAAGACCCAGCCTCAGTCGGCCCCATACATTTTTTTTGATCTTCAGTCCATCGGCTAAAAAATCTGTAAATCCTAAAGTCACTCCCAAAAAAGAGGTTACAAGTGCACAAAATGCAAAAATTTCTCCTAGTCTATACAACCAGGGAAACTCAAGAATGTTTTTAAGGGGCGCGACGGCAGAAGCGTTAGCAATGCGTGTTTGCTCGAGCTGTTCTAAAGGAATCACACCCAAAATGAGCCCTTCCCAAATAATATAAGCTATCAGGGGGATACTACTTCCGATAATGATCGCTTTTCTCACAAGCCGAACATTTCTGTTGAGGTAGTTGGTGAGTGTGGGGACAATCCCCTGAAAACCAAAAGAGGTAAAGACTACAGGTGTAGCCAAAAGGGAAGCTGAAATATCTACTCTTTTCCAAAGGTTGAGATCGATATGCCACATTCCCAATAAGACCAGGATCAAAAATGATAAAATCAGTCCGCCCATCAGCAGGCTATTGAGCCGATCGACAGCTCTTGCCCCGATGATCACAATAGGAGCGAAGATAACGACAAAGATGAGGGGTCCCATCCAAGGTAGAAAAGGGGAATTAGAGAGCTTTGCGACATCCGAAACAAGATCTCCTCCTCCAGAAATGTAGGCAACTGTGAGAGAATAAAAAAAGTAGAGATAGAGGAGCCAGGCTGCAATTTTTCCGGGGTTTCCAAGTGTCATCTTGGCCATCGAGACGATGTTGATCTCTTTTTGGGTCCAAAGGGCCACTTCCAAAAAAAGAAGCCCTGTCGCTGTCATAAAGAGCCAGCAGAGAATATAAACAATAACGGCGGGTAAAAAACCACCTGCAGCTGTAAGCACAGGAAGTGCCAGCATGCCGCCACCAATCGCTGTACCCGCAACTAAAAGCGCTCCGCCAAATAAAGATCCACCTTTTGAGAGTTCCACAAATGATTCCTAGTTACTCAACAGTTACAGATTTAGCCAGATTGCGCGGTTTATCTATATCAGCGCCCCTTTCTAGAGCGACATAGTAGGCAAAGAGTTGTCCCGCCACAGTAGAAACAATGGGGGCCAGACAATCCATCATGGGAGGCACCCAGATCAGATCGTCTGCAATGTCCGCAATTTCTGCAGACCCCTCTTCGGCAATGGCCAAAATGCGCCCGCTGCGCGCCTTCACTTCCATCAAATTGCTAAGAATTTTAGGGTAGGTGACGCTGTCTGCACAAAAAGCCACTGTAGGGCAAAGAGAGTTGATGAGAGCAATCGGGCCGTGCTTCATCTCTCCTGCCGGGTAGCCATTGGCGTTGACGTAGGCAATCTCTTTGAGTTTAAGCGCTCCCTCTAGCGCGGTGGGATACATAAAGCGGCGGCCGAGATAAAAAAAATTTTCGTAGCAGGCGTACGCTTTAGCGATGCTTTGAATGTGCTCTTTTTGATCGAGCACATCCTGGATATGTTCTGGGAGTTGGCAGAGCGCTTCAATAAAGACTTTTCCCTCTTGCTGACTCATCTGCCGCATTCTGGCAAAGCGTAGGGTGAGCAGTGCGAGCACTGCAAGTTGACTTGTATAGGTCTTTGAGGCAGCGACACCAATTTCGGAGCCTGCTCGTAAAAAGAGACAGCTATCAACCTCGCGCGCTAGGGTAGAAGACTGTGCATTGCACACACCAAGGATTTTGGCTCCTTTTTCTCGCAGCTCTCGCATGGCAGCGAGTGTATCGGCAGTTTCTCCCGATTGGCTAATGGCAATGGCTAAAGTGTTCTTCAATACAATGGGATTTTTGTAGCGAAATTCAGAGGAGATCTCCACTTCTACAGGAATATGCGCGATCTCTTGGAGCATGGTGGCTGCGATGAGTCCGGCGTGCAGCGAGGTGCCGCATGCTAAGATGACGATTCTTTGGATGTTTTGGAGCTCTTTTTCTGTGAAATTCAACCCATCGAGAGTGGCTGTTCCAAATTCTTGGGAAAAACGGGACAAAAGGGCATTTTGAATCGATTGGGGCTGCTCATGAATCTCTTTGAGCATAAAATGTTGGTAAGGTCCTTTTGTGACTTCCTCAGCACTATAGGTAAGATCTTCGGTCTCCTTGGCAATGGGGGCTAAACTCGCATTATAAACTTTAGCTCCATCACGCGTCACATGAGCCACCTCGGAACTATGCAAATAAATCACCTGCTTGGTGTATTTTGAAAAGGCACTCGAGTCAGAAGAAATAAACATCTCCTGGTCTCCAATTCCAATGGCAAGCGGACTCTCTTTTGCCGCGCAAACCATCTCTTGGGGATGGTTTTGATGAATCACAGAAATGGCAAAAGCACCTTGTAAAAGGGGAATAGCTCTTTGCACCGCGCGCAAAAAATTGCCCTTATACAAAAACCCAATGAGCTGCGAGATCACCTCGGTGTCTGTTTGAGAACTAAAGCGTACACCTCTTTTTTGGAGCAGCCGGCGTACAGCTTCGTGGTTTTCGATAATGCCATTGTGTACAACAGCGCATTTAAGTTGCGTATCAAAATGAGGATGCGCATTTGCTTTTGTGGGCTTTCCATGGGTGGCCCAACGGGTATGGGCGATGGCAATTTGTGAATCCCATTCTTTTTGAGCGATCGCTTCTTGTAAGCATCCCACTTTTCCCACCTCTTTGGCGTACACAAGTTGATCTTTTAAGATGCTAGCTACACCAGCAGAATCATACCCGCGGTATTCAAGCTTTGAGATCCCTTCTAATACAAGCGGGCGAGCTTTTTTTAACCCTAAATATCCAAAAATTCCACACATTTGCGCTACACTGTCCTTTTTTTAAGAAATTCCAATCTCTTTTTCTATGATCTGTGCAATACGGCTGGCTAATCCATCGATTTGATGTTTTTTAGGCCCTTCTACCATCACACGGCATAAATTTTCTGTTCCCGAGTACCTGATCAGCACTCGGCCATTCTCGCCCAGCTCTGCCTCCACCTCTTTGACCGCTTTATTCACTTGTTTTAACTGTTCCATAGGAGGCTTTTTCTTGACAGAAACATTGACAAGGGTTTGAGGGTATTTGACAAAACAGCTGGCCAAATCAGAGAGCGTCGATTCACTCTCGATCATGATCCGCATCATCTGCATGGCCGATACAATCCCATCGCCTGTCGTATTGTGGTCCAAAAAGATGAGATGTCCGCTCTGCTCTCCTCCTAACACAGCCTGATTAGAGAGCATATCCTGGATGACATGCCGATCTCCAACTTGAGAGATCGAGACTTCGATGCCAAGAGACTCCAAAAACTTAATCACTCCAAAGTTGGTCATCACAGTCGCGACCACTCGATTATTTTTGAGTCTATCTTGTCTTTTTAATTCATGTGCACAAATCGCTAAAATCGTATCTCCATCGATAATATGCCCTTTTTCATCGACCATGATCACACGATCCCCATCGCCATCAAGTGCAATTCCAATATTTGCCTTGTGCTCAATCACCCCTTTTTGAATCACTTCGGGGTGCAAAGAGCCAAACCCTCTATTGATATTTGTCCCATCGGGTTTATCCCCTACAACAATCACCTCGGCATCTAACTCCCAAAAGGCGAGAGGAGCCACCCGATGTGCAGCTCCATTCGCACAGTCTAAAAAAATCTTGAGTCCTTTAAGAGTTTTTCCCTTGGGGAATGTTGCCTTGATAAATTCGATATACCGCCCATCAGCATCTTCAATGCGCTTATTTCTGCCCACTTCAGAGTCTTTGGGGATATCTGCAAAGTTATTTGCAGCAATCATCGCCTCCATCTCCTCTTCTACAGAGTTTGGAAGCTTAAATCCATCGGATGTAAAAATCTTAATTCCATTGTCGTGGTAGGGATTGTGTGAGGCTGAAATCACAATGCCTGCATCTGCCCTATAAGCTCTTGTGATAAAAGCGACTCCCGGAGTGGGCAAGGGGCCCACCATCAGAGTGTCGACACCCATGGAGTTGAGTCCTGCGATCAGCGCATTTTCAAACATATATCCCGACAAACGGGTATCTTTGCCAATGACAACTCGATGCTTTCCATCATGTCTTTTTAGTACTTTGGCAACAGCTTTACCTAACTGCATGGCTATTTCTACTGTCATTGGAAAGCAATTGGCCCTCCCCCTGACGCCATCTGTCCCAAAGAGCTTCAACTTATTTTTCATGATTACTCTTTCTATTCCAAAGCTCGGTTTATAGCATTTTTAGCCAATTTGAGACATGTCTATTGTCGATAAGCCTTTCTTTTTTGTGGCATAGAAATAGACTTGCTCATCAGTACTTGGTTTTTTCAAAGAAATAACTATACTCTCAAAAAGATGAATAACACAAAATTTAAGTCCAAAACAGAACATCTTCAACAGGTGCAAGTGCTTCAAGCTCAACTCGGGCAAGGACACGCTTGTTATTCTCTAAAGGACGCATCCTCAAATGCTTTAAGAAATGGCGCGTACAAGCGGGGCGCTCAATCGCTTGACTGCTCTTCTTTAAATCAGGTTTTGGAGATCAATACCGAGCAGATGTGGGCTTTAGTTGAACCGCGTATCACCTTTCAGCAGCTATGCAGAATTACTCTGAATTTAGGCTTTGTTCCTCCTGTTGTCCCCGAATTTACAACGATTACAGTGGGCGGAGCTATTATGGGCGCCGCTTTAGAGAGCAGCTCGCATCAATTTGGGCAGGTGAGTGATACATGTATTGAGTATGAACTGCTTTTGGGCAATGGGGATAAAATCACTGCTTCAAAAGAGATCCATCCCGATCTGTTCTATGCACTTTCGGGCTCTTATGGAACGCTCGGTATCTTAACAGCTGTAAAAATTAAACTCATTGCTGCTAAAAAATGGATCGATCTCTCTATTCGACGGTATCAAGACTTAGGTGCAATGGTCAAAACACTCACACAAAAGTGTGAAGAGGAGTGTATTGAAGGCATTGTCGTGCATCGCCAAAAGGGTGTTATCATCACCGGAAATCAGACAGATTCCCCTTCTTACCCTATTCGACGTCAAAAGAAATATTGGTCTAAGTGGTATGTGCAGCAGGTGGATGAAACAAATCTTGCTAATATAAGCATGCCTTTAGAGGAGTACTTATTTAGACTCGATCGAGCCGCTTTTTGGATGGCACGCTATGTGCATCAGTTCAAAACAGTTTTTCAGCTCTTGCTACATCTTGGAATACCCAAGCTTAAAAAAGGCGCTCTCCATCCCAATTTGTTATTTCGCTCTCTTTTTGGATGGGCTCTTACAAGCAAAAAACTCTATAAGTTTTGGCACCGCGTGCCCAATGAAATCTCGCAAAACCTCTTTTTTATACACGACTTTTATACTCCCTTTGCTAAAGCACACGCCGTCTTGAAGCGCTTTATCGATCAGGCAGAAATTTTTCCCATCTGGCTCTGCCCCATTCGAGGCACACAAACCCCTCAATTTCTCTCGCCGCACTATGGAAAAGAAAATTTTTTAAATATTGGACTGTATGGCGTTCCAAAAAGCGCTCTTTCGATTCCGGAACTCTCAGCTCAGTTTGAACAAGAAATTTTAGACGCAGGAGGGCGTAAAATGCTCTACAGCTACACCTATTACGACAAAAAGACATTTGAAAAAGAGTATGCAGAATCTGCATATCAACAACTGAGAAAAAAGTTTTTTGCTGAAAAAGCTTTTCCATCTCTCTACAATAAGGTCACCAATAAGTCGAGAATCTGATACACTACTTGCTGTGCAACCAAAAATATATACTAGTCAAGATCACCACATCCGTAACGATCTCATCGATCCCAACGCTCTGAGTGTACTCCAGAGACTACATGAAGCTGGACACACCGCCTATCTTGTGGGTGGGGGTGTTCGCGACCTTTTAATGAGAAAAAAACCCAAAGACTTCGATATCTCGACATCTGCTCGCCCAGAGCAAGTGAAAGCTATTTTTCGCAATTGTCTTCTGATCGGCAGACGCTTTAGATTAGCGCATATCCGATTTGGGAGACAGATCATCGAGGTGGCTACTTTTAGAGCGGGCGATCCCACCGATGAAGAGTTAATTGTGCGTGATAACATTTGGGGCGATCCCGAAGAGGATGTCATGAGAAGAGATTTTACCTTAAACGGTCTTTTCTACAACCCTCAAGACCATAAAATCATTGATTATGTGGGTGGATTTGAAGATTTACAAAAACATTATTTGCGCGTGATTGGGGATCCTCAGCTCCGCTTTAAGCAAGATCCTGTCCGCATGATCCGTATGCAAAAATTTCGTGCCCGCTTTGGATTTAATGTAGATCCCGAAGCTGATGCAGCCTTGATCGCTTGTCGTCAAGAAATCATCAAAAGCTCCCCCGCCCGTGTTTTAGAGGAGATCTTGCGTATGCTCGAATCGGGAGCGGCAGAACCTTTTTTTAAAATCCTTTTAGAATCCGATTTTCTCTCTATACTCTTTCCCAGTCTAGCTCCTTTTTTCCAAGACGAGATTGGAGCGTCGATTTTTGCGCATCTCAAAGCGGCCGATGACATGAATACAAAGGGAAGATATCGCACCCTTGATAGGTCCATTCTAACTGCTGCCATTGTATTTCCAATCTTAGAGAGTAAGATTCAAAATCAGTACTTGAATCACAATGAAGTCCCCCACCTGGGCGATATTTTTAATCTCTCACACTCTTTGATCCAAGATATTTTATTCGAAGCGTTCTCTCACTTCCCCCGCAAAATCCGTATGGAAACGCAGTTTGTCTTGCAAATGCAATATCGCCTCATTCCCTTCAATACCAATAAAAAACCGCGTATACGCATGGCTGGACAAAAAGGATTTACACAAGCTCTCACTTTTTTAAAGTTGCGCGCTCTTTTAGATCATAAATTATTTAAAACATACGAGTACTGGAAAAGAATAAGCTCTAACTCCAAGAGAGAAACATGAGAAAAGTTCTTGATGGTCCGCGTGAGATGCGCATCGATTATTTAGGGCCTGGCCCAGAAGCTGGTCCCCTCCCTGCTTTTTTTTATTTTGCTCTTTCCGGAGCAGAGAGCTTAGATCTGCACCCGTACAATCAACCCGTACAATACCTTGAAAACAAACCTTTAAGAGTGTTTTCGCTCACAATCCCCGGACATGAAGAGGGACTCAATAAATTCCATGCAATGCAATACTGGGCCGACCAAATGCAAGAAGGAAATTATATTTTAGAGACTTTTTTTGAAAAAGTGACTCACGTCATTGAGTGGTTAATAGAACAACAGATCGTTGATCCTGCGCATATGGCTGTAGGCGGCCTCTCAAGAGGGGGATTTATCGCCGCTCATATCGCCGCGCGCGAGCAACGCATGCGCGCTCTTTTGGGATTTGCTCCTCTAACCGATCTGCTGCAGCTCTCTGAGTTTTCTCATCTTCCAAGACGAGCAGAAGAGCTCAATTTAATCCACCTTACCGAATTACTTACACACATAAAAGCCATTCGCTTTTATATTGGAAATCGAGATACACGGGTGGGCACCGATGCGTGTTTTCATCTCATTCGTCGTTTAGCTGATAAGCAACACGAGAAAAAAAACCGCCACCAACATGTGGAGCTAATGATCACTCAATGCATTGGTCAACATGGACATGGCACGACCCCCTCCACTTTTAAAGAAGGGGCATTGTGGATTGAACACCATCTACTAGGGAGTGAATATTAATGAAGTACTCGATTGTGATTCCCATCAAGGATGAAGAGGAGAACATTGAAGCGCTCATCGAAGAGGTGGAGCCTGTCATGGAGCATTTAGCGCAAACCTGGGAGATGATCTGCATCGATGATGGTTCTACAGATCGCAGCCTTGCCATACTCCAAAAGCTCTGTCAACAAAAGCCTTTTTTGCGCATTTTAAGCTTTAGTCGCAACTATGGACAATCTGCAGCCTTCGCGGCCGGTTTTGCTGCAGCTCGAGGAGAATTGATCATTACGCTAGATGGAGATCGACAAAATGACCCTTCTGATATCCCCAAACTCACAGCAGCTATAAGCGAATGTGATCTTGTCGTGGGATGGAGAGTGAATCGGAAAGACACTTTACAAAAACGCTCCATTTCTCGCCTCTCTAACTGGGTGAGAAGCCGCCTTTGCCGCGATGGTGTACACGATACGGGTTGCTCGCTTAAGGTGTATCGTACACACGCGTTGCAGCAGATCAAGATGTATCAAGGGATGCACCGCTTTTTGCCCGCTCTCTTTAAAATTGAGGGCTTTAAAGTGCGGGAGATCCCTGTCAATCATCGCGAGCGAGAAAAAGGAGAGACTAAATATCACTTTCTTAATCGCTCCATCGGTCCTATTGTAGATATGTTTGTCGTCCGTTGGATGCGTAAAAGAGCTCTAAGTCCTCGAATTCGTGAAGAAATCACTCACAAAACATTAAAAAAATGATGCTAGAACAGCTTCGTCCCTTTCTCTACCCCCTCGGTCTTGTTGCCAATCTGCTTTTTGGTGTCCGTTTTTTTGTGCAATGGATCCAAAGTGAAAAACAAAAGACAAGTGTTGTCACAAAAAGTTTTTGGCGCCTCTCTTTTGTTGCCAACACGCTTCTCTGTGTGCATAGCTATCTTCAAGGGCAGTACCCTGTCTGCGTGATCCAATCACTCAATGCGGTGATTGCATGGCGCAATCTCAACCTGATGCGCACCAAGCAAGCCTCTCTTAGAACCACGCTCTACATTTTTATATTAAGTGCCCTTACAGTGAGCAGCTTATTTCTTCTTAAAAAAAACTTTGAGTGGATGACCCCGCCTAAACTCCCCTGGACACAAGCGCGCGCTTCAAATGCCTCATTTGCTTGGCACATTTTAGGACTGTTTGGCATGCTCTTGTTTGCCAGTCGATTTTGGGTGCAGTGGTGGTTGGCAGAAAAGCATCATAAAAGCTATTTAGGCAAAGCTTTTTGGCAAATTTCCTGCGCGGGCGCCTTGCTCTGCATTGCGTATTTCATTCGCCTTCTCGATGTGGTCAATATCCTCGGCTACGCACTGGGCTTAATTCCCTATATCCGCAACCTCATCCTTCTCAATCGACAAAAACCGCTCCTCTCCGAATCCAAACTCTTTTTATTTGCCGGCGAGCAAAGTGGCGATCTGTTAGGAGGCAAACTGATCGAATCGCTCCAACGCGCCCAGCCCACCCTTGCCACCTATGGTGTGGGTGGACCTGAGATGAAAAAAGCGGGCATGAAAATCTTTCATCCCATGGAGCGCTTTCAGGTGATGGGGATCACAGATGTGTTCAAAGCTCTCCCCAGACTTTACTCAGATTTTCAAAAAATCAAGCAAGAAATTCTTCATAAAAACCCACCGGCGGTTGTGCTCATCGACTACCCGGGGTTTAACCTTCGTCTAGCCAAAAGTTTGCGCAAAAAAGGATACCGGGGCAAGCTCATTCACTACGTCTGCCCCTCTGTGTGGGCGTGGAAAAAAAATCGAATCAAAACGCTTTGCAAAACCCTCGATCACCTCCTCGCTATTCTTCCTTTTGAGAAAAACTGTTTTACAAATACTTCCCTATCTGTGACCTACGTAGGACACCCCCTCGTTTCCTTGATTGATCAGTACACCTATACTCCCAACTTTTTGCCCAAAAAACCACTCATCGCTATTTTCCCCGGCAGTCGACGGCACGAAATTGAGCTCAACTTGCCCTTGCAATACCAAGCGGCTAAAAAACTGGGAGAGCACTATACAATCGCCGTCTCTGTCGCAAGAGAAGAATACAAAGAGCTTATTCAAAGTCATACGGATGAAAACATACTCCAAGTGCCGTGCGACAAAAGATATGAACTGATGCGTGCAGCAGACTTAGCGCTCGCCACCTCGGGCACAATTATTTTAGAGCTTGGCCTACACAGCGTACCCACAGTTGTCACCTATAAACTTCCCCTTATCAACTACTTACTAGGACGCTATCTCTTTCGTATCCGCCTTCCGCATTACACACTTGTTAACATCATCTGTTCTACCCAAGTGTATCCCGAATTTATCCACAGAACGCTCTCTGTCGATGAGATCGTAGAAGCGCTCAAAGAATTTATCCAAAACCCCACTCCATGCAAAAAAGAGTGTGCCCGTCTGCGCGAGCTACTCGCATCCCACGACGCGAGCCAAGAGGCGGCGCTTACGATTCAGCATGAAATGTCCCTGCCATAGCCAAGTAAAAATCCATAGTCGCCTTTAGACCTCATTCAAAGAGGGAGAGATTACATATGAACCTGAACTTTGGGTTTTAGCTTTTGGAAGTAAGATAGTGCAAATCTGTATCATTTTAAACTTAATCCACTATAACTGCTGCTAACCCTCACTGCGTATCTTGCCCGCCGTCAGGCGGATCCTGCCCATCCTGTTAATAGATCAGTTCAACCGCATTCTTTTAGAATTCTTAAAGAAATGTCTATAAACTCCTTATTTTTGACAACTAAAACCCTCAGCTCAGGTTATTACGTAATACGTATTGCGCATTTAATAATAGATATGGTACAATATAGGTATGAGGAAAACACAGCCAAAAACAGTTAACCAAACCTTCTCTATTCCGAAAGAAGTAGCCCACGAGCTCCATGTTTACATAAAACGTCGAGAGATGAGTCGTTTTGTTAGTGAAGCCATTAAAAAAGAACTTGAAGCGAAGAAAGAAGAGCTGAGACAAGCTTATATAGCTATGAGTCAAGATGAAGAGCAAAACGAAATCATGAAAGAATGGGAAGGAACTCTAGCGGATGGTATTGAAGAAGAGTGAGACTAAATTTCCGCGTAGGGGGGAGGTCTATTGGATAGATCTTGAGCCCACAAGAGGAGGGGAAACAAAAAAGACAAGACCCGGTCTTATTATTTCAAATGATATTGGCAATGAGTTCTCAAATGTTGTCATGGTGGCACCTATTACAAGTAAGGTGAAACGCGTTTATCCCACAGAAGTAAAAACATTGATTGCAGGAAAATCTGCGAAAATCATGCTTCATCAATGTAGAGCCGTAGATAAATCTACTAGAATTTTAGACAAAATCTATGACGTAGATAGCAAAACAATGGCAAATGCAGAAAAAGCAATAGCCATTGTTTTTGGGCTGTCTTAAAATTAATCACAAATCCACTCTTAGGAACTTTCAGAGGGCTTTGTTGCATATAGTAGATTAATTTTTTTAACTTCTTTTAAAAAATTATCTTGCATATAGAGTTAGTATTTATTATTTATCTTTACATAAAGTAAAAGAAAATCTTATCTTTTTCATCTATTTTTAAAAAAAATTACATGATGATAAAATTTATTTTTTACTTTTTTGCCTTTATTTTTCCCTTCTCTATTTTTGCTGAAGTCGAAAAATTCCCAGAGTTATTTGATTTGCAAACTTCGCAAGAACGGGTGCTAGACAAGAGAGAAAATTATTTTTTAACTGCAACCGATAACAAAATCACCCCCAAAGTCAATCCCATTACAGGCGAATATTGCGAAGAGGAAGTTGATCTTGTTGTTGCAGGAGCAGAACCTCTTTCTGTCTCTCGTTTTTACAATCATCTAGCCCCCTACGATCCTCGCCATGCAAGCTGGCGCTATAACCCCGAATCCTTTTTTGTTGGCAACCTTGAATGGGAAGGCCAAGAGATATTCATGGCTATAGGAGAAGCTGATGGCAGCATATGCTCCTTTAAACGCTCAACTGGGGACTCTTATATTTTCGATTTCGAGGTTTCTAAAAGCTTTTCTGCATTTCAGCCAGAAGGGCAATCCCATCCACTGAATACCAAAATCAACTACTGGAGATTTGGCGACCCAAAAGATAAACGCCGCTTCCAGTACATGGGCACCATTACTGACGGGAGTGGAAGAGAGCGCTCCTTTGCATCTCCCATGCATCGTTGGAAAGATTATGTTTACTGGAAAGACAGGATAAAAACAGGCTTACTCACATCGGCAGAGATAACTTGGAGTATTCATCCTATTGCCTGGACCCCCTATCGCATCCCCATCGTCGAGGAAAGGCTCCCCAATGGCAATATTCTCTGCTACACCTACACGCAATGGAAAAAAGAAAAAAAAGGGTATCCTCTTCCCTCCCTTCTAGGATCCATTACTGCGTATAACGCCGATAAATCCAAAATTCTAGGCTCCATCCAGTTTCACTACCCAAGAGCCAAGCACAAGGAAGTTGCCGGCGTGCAAGTGACAGGGAGCGATGGACGAGTCGCCTTTATGCAGCACGCTGGAAAACAGCCTATCGTGCTTGCATCCGCAAAAAGACCCGGCCAGCCATCTATCGCTTACGATTTCCAGGAGGGCACTCTCAACAGGATAGAAAAACCCGAAGGGAGAGTGCTAACAACCGAATACCTGCCTGAAACAAATAAAGTTTCTGCCCAATATGCACCCGTTGGTCCAAACGGAGAAATGTGCCCTATCAGCCGCTATGAATACCAGGACAACGCAACTATAGTCTTTGATGCCGAGGATCATAAAACAGTTTATCGTTATGACGAAAACAAAAAAATCACATCTATCGAAGTTCATCAAGACAATACGCTTTATCGTGCTGATCGCTTCACATGGGATCCAACTACAGGTAACCTTAAATCTAAAACAGTCGAAGATAACAATGGAACACTCCTTCAAATCATCGAATACCAATATGATAAAAACCAAAACCCCATAGAAGAAAAAATTGGAGATGGTCAATACTGGCGCACCCTCACTCGCACCTTTTCTGATGATGGCTTCAACCTCAAACTCAGTGAAAGCGATAGAGAAGGCAAACGCGTCCGCTATAACTATGTCCCTCACACCAACCTTCTTGCATCTGAGTTTTTCTATGAAGATGATGCGATACGCACACGCACATTCAACTTCTATGATGAGTGTGCTATTTGTATTAAAACCATCACTGATGATGGTTCCTCCGAAGACCCTTATGACATGCAAGGTGTCACTCTTCGAAGGATCACCGAAACCACACCCAAACAAACAACTCCCTGCTTTGGACTACCCGAAAATGTCGTAGAAAAGAGTATAGACTCTTCAGGAAAAGAAATTCTTCTCGGCAGAGTCACCTATACCTACACCTCATTTGGCAAAGTGCTTCAAGAAGACCATTACGACTCAGAAGACACTTACCGCTTCTCTCTTATCAACACATACGACGATCAAGAATGCCTCATTTCTAAAACTGATCCTCTTGGAGCTAAAACTACCTTCACCTATGATGCTAACTACAACATCTTATCCATCTCAGGACCCAACCAATATCAAGAGATTACCTACGATCAAGTCAATCGACCCATCCGTATTGCAGACCGACAAACAGATGGTACATTTCTTTTTATAGAAAAACGCTACGACAAACTCGGGCGTATTATTGAAGAGATTGATACCTGTAAAAACAGTACATATTTTGATTATGATGCATTGGGGAGAGTGACGGCTATCCATCATCCCGATGGAGCGATTGAGAGAAAAGAATACGATGTTCTTGGCAACATAATCAAAGAGATCGATCCAGAGGGATATGAAACCACAAAAATCCACGACCTATTTGGCCAAGTGACTTCCGCTCACTATCCTGATGGATCAGAAGAGCATTCTACCTATCATCCCACTGGCACACTGCAGTCTCAAATAGACAAAAATGGTTCTACAACCCTCTACACTTATGATATTTTTGATCATCTCATTCAAACTGAAACCTATTCCTCCTCTGGGCACCTCTTAAAATCAACCTCCTCATCTTGGTCACCCTTCCAAAAGCTCTCAGAAATCGAGGGAGATTTGATCACCATTTATACCTATGATTTTGCAGGACAAAAAACAGATGAACAAAAAGCTCAGCATAAAACACAGTATGCCTACGATTCTCTCGGCAGACTAGCCTACACTCAAAACGAAGAGACACGGTACGTTAAAGAGCACGATCTATGCGATCGTCTTATTCAAGCGCGTACAGAAAAAGAAACCATCCTGCAAAAACAAGAAAGATACGCTTATGATTCAGATGGCAACTGCACTCATATCATTACATCGCAAGGAAGCACAGAAACCCTCTTCAACACAGATGGCACACCCCTTAGCATAAAAGATCCTCTGGGTCACACACATACGTTTGCCTACTCTCACCAAGAAGTCTTGACTAAAACATCCACTAATCCCAAAGGGATTCAGACACTTATCACATGTGATACACGAGGGAGAGAAACTTTATCTCTCAAAAAAAACACCCGTGGAGAAATCATCCAAAGTGCAGAAAGCCTCTATGATAAGAATGGCAACCCGGTTCAGCTCACTCACACCCTTTTTTCAGATACAACCCCCATTAAAACCATCACTCACAATTGGGAATACGGCCCCTTAGGACGACTCGAAAGATTTATCGAGGCAGAAGAAAAAGAGACCCGCTACCTGTATGATTCAAGAGGTCGTCTCCAAACGATCATCAAACCCAATGGGTGCAAAGTCATGCATGAATACGATGATTTAGGACGGCTTGCTCGCTACCAGTCCATCGATTTTGACTATCATTACACATATGATGCAAGAGATAGAGTGACTGCCGTATTTGACGCCATCTCTAAAACCCATACTCTTCGCTCTTACGATCCCTTAGGCAATATTCTTCAGGAAACACTCAGCAATGGGTTAACGTTGTCTAATACGTATGATACTAGAGGACGCAGAATAGTATGCGAGCTTCCCGATGCATCCAAAATTACTTACACATACGACGGCATCTACCTGCATACCGTTACCAGAAATAGCCATATACACACGTATTCAGAGCGTAATTTGGAAGGAGAAATCACACACATAGTGCAGCCATCAGGAAAAATCCACATAGAAAGAGATGCCCTTGGTCGTTACACTTCTCTAACTTCACCCCATTTTACCGCCAGTTATCCGAAATACGATCCTACAGGTAACTTGCTATACTACAACTATCAAGATCATCTCGGAAACGTCGACTGCCACTATACCTATGATGACCTCGATCAATTAACTCAAGAAAACGAACACGCCTACCACCTTGACTCGCTACATAACCGCCTTAAAAAAGATGCAAATAATTACGCAGTCAATTCTCTCTGTCAGGTTACCCATGATGGACAATCTGCATATACCTACGATCTCTGCGGCAACCTGATCTCTGATGGCACAAGAAGGTATACCTATGACAATCTCGATCGACTCATTGCCATCGAAGAAGATGCACAACAGACCGAATACACCTACGATCCCTTCCATCGCCGCCTCTCTAAAACTGTCTATTTAAAAGGGTTCAAGATCAAACAGGTGCGTTTTCTATGGGATGGAAATAACGAAATTGGAACGGTGGATGAGCAAGATGACATCCAAGAACTACGCATACTGGGAGAAGGATTAGGTGCTGAGATAGGATCAGCTGTTCTCTACGAACTCGAGACTAAACCCTATATTCCTATTCATGATCACAGAGGATGCGTTGTCACCCTTATCGATTTATCAACCAATACTCCCCTTGAAACCTATCGCTACACCGCATTTGGAGAAGAACTAACCGAAGGCAATTTTTCTCCCTGGCGTTTTTCTTCCAAACGAGTTGACGAAGAAACAGGCCTGGTTTTCTTTGGAAGACGCTACTACCACCCTGAGCTCGGTCGTTGGATCACTCAGGATCCTCAAGGGTTCGAGGATGGCCCAAACCTTTACGCCTATATTCACCATTCTCCCCTCACTCAGATTGACCTCTATGGGCTATTAGGGTTTGGACAGTGTTGCGGCGCTGTGTCACGCACAGCCTTTAGAGGCATTGAATGGACAGGAGCGAATTTAATTCCTATTCCTTATGTACAAGGTTTTGTAGAATCAGTGGGTCGATGGGGCGCTGGCGGAGAATTTCGCGGAGCTAGTCGCTATCGCACAAATAAACATGAAGTGATTAGAATCCCCGGAACAACCACTCCAGGACAATCCTATACCCATGGCAATGGCATGATGACAAAAAGATCTGATGCAATCAAGCAAGCGGAACACGTTTCTCAAACACACGGAGGTGTTCAAGTGGACCTCTTATATCAAGGAACAAATGGTTTAATCATGGACCTCATTGGGTGTGGCTTTTCGAAACTGGGCATCCCCTCTTCCTATAATACGATGTGCGCAAGCTACTATGCTAGAGAAATCCGAGATGACCCCACGCATCGCTTTACAAGCAGTGTGCACAGCCGAGGGGGGATACAAATGATGAATACGGGCAGATTGCTATCTCCAGGTTCCAGAAAGCACATAGATGTGTTGTCTTATGGTTCTGCCACCTTAATCCCAAGCGACTATTTTAAATCTGCAGAAAATAATCTTAGTCCATTTGATCTGGTGGCGATGACAAACCCTATCGCATACATTTTAGGGCTCATGAGTAAACAATATGATGTGAATTTTCTGACTCCTGCGACCCGTTGCCCATTAAAGGCACATGGTTTTTTAGAAGATACATATTCTAAGGAAATTGCAAGGAGAGGTTATGAGTTTAAGAAAAAATATTTTAATAAGTAAAGTGCTGTGTCTACTGCCTATTTTATTTACTTCTTGTACTATACGTGAAGCAAATTATTGCAAAATGTCCAATCGTATTGCCAGCAGTTATGCCAAGGAATTTGCCAAACCGCGGGAATTAATGCTCACAGGTTATGGGGGAGCAATGATGAACGACATACAAGAAGTTTCTCTTCGTTTTTTATCTTTTAATGCATTGAATGTTGATGAAGCTAGAGTGCTATATGTTGAAATGATGGAAGAATTTTTGTGCCGCATCAATCGTAATGAAGAAATACGTCCCTACCTGCACAATTTCCCCTTCGAAGAAGATAACTTAAAATTAAGTATCGGTTTCGAAGATTCTAACAGAAAAATTACAGGAGATGGTCACGTGGCTTTGATGAGTATCGCTAGAGATCACATACTTTTTTTTGCCGCTTATGATCCCGTTAAAGAAGAATTTTACACTCTTTATGAAGCACCTTATGAAGAGGCGCTCAGGATAGTTCAAGACCAATGTATTTCAAGTGCATCCACGGAATAATCTCTGCCAATGCAATGAAAGGCACACGGTTTTTTAGAAGATACATATGCCGATGAAATAAAAAGGAGAGGTGATGCGTTTAAGAAAAAATATTTTAATGAGTAAAGTGCTGTGTCTACTGCCTATTTTATTTACTTCTTGTACTATACGTGAAGCAAATTATTGTAAAATATCCAACCGTATTGCCGGCAGTTATGTAACGGAATTTGCAAAGCCACGAGAATTAATGCTCTCTGGTTATGGGGGAGCGATGATGGATGACATACAAGAAATCTCTCTTCGTTTTTTATCTTTTAGAGCATTAAATATTGATGAAGCTAGAGTGCTATATGTTGAAATGATGGAAGAGTTTTTGTGCCGCATCAATCATCATGAAGAAATTCGTCCTTACCTGCACAATTTTCCTTTTGACATCAATAATGTAGCTTTAACAATTGGTTGGATAAATTCTGATAGGAAAATTACAAGAGATGGTCATATGGCTTTGATGTTTATTGGTAACAATCACACCATTTATTATGAAGCTTATAATTCCACCGAAGGTTTTTATACTCTCCATAAAGAGTCCTACGAGGAGGCTCGTAGGATTGTTCAAGAACAATGTGCTCTAAGTGCATCCACAGAATAATCTCTGTAAATGCAATTAAAGACGCATGGTTTTTTAGAAGATATATATACTAAAAAAATTAAAATAAAAAGTAATGAGTTTAAGAAAAAATATTGGAATGAGTAAGGTTTTATTTTTAACTTTTTTATTACTTTCAGTTACCTCCTGTACCATCCGCGAGGCAAACTATTGTAAAATGTCCGACTGTATCGTTAGTAATTATGTAAAGGAATTTGCTAGACCACGGGAATTGATGCTTTCTAGTTCTGGGGGAGCGATGATGGATGACATACAAGAGGTTTTCCTCAGTTTTTTATCTTTTAGGGCATTGAATATTGATGAAGCTAGAGTGCTATATGTTGAAATGATGGAGGAGTTTTTGTACCGCATCAATCATCATGAAGAAATTCGCCCTTATCTGCACAATTTTCCTTTTGAAGAGAAAAACTTCGAGTTGAGTATCGGTTTCGAAGATAGCGATAGGAGAATTACAAGAGATGGTCACGTAGCAATGGTATTTATTGGTAACAATCACACCGTTTATTATGATGCTTATGATTCCGATGAAGGTTTTTATACTCTTTGCAAAGAATCCTACGAGGAGGCTCGTAGGATAGTTCAAGAACAATGTACTCTAAGTGCATCCACAGAATAATCTCTGTAAATTCAATTAAAGACGCATGGTTTTTTAGAAGATACATATACTAAAAAAAATTAAAAGGAAAAGTGATGAGTTTAAGAAAAAATATTGGAATGAGTAAGATTTTATTTTTAACTTTTTTATTGTTTTCAGTGACCTCTTGTACCGTCCGAGAGCCCTATTATTGTCAAATATCTAACCGTATTGCCGGCAGTTATGTAATGGAATTTGCAAGGCCGCGGGAACTAATGCTCACAGGTTACGGAGGAGCAATGATGGATGATATAAAAAATATCGAGCTTTGTTTCTTGTCTTTTGCTGCGCTAAATGTTGATGAAGCTAGAGTGCTATATGTTGAAATGATGGAAGAGTTGTTATACCGCATCAATTGCAACGAAGAAGTCCGTCCCTACCTGCACAATTTTCCCTTTGAAGAAGAGAACTTAAAATTAAGGATCGGTTTCGAAGATTGTAACGGAAGAATTACAAAAGATGGTCACGTGGCTTTGATGAGTATTGCTAAAGATCACATACTTTACTTTGCCGCCTATGATCCTGTTACAGAAAAATTTTATACCCTTTATGAAGCACCTTATGAAGAGGCTCGCAAGATAGTTCAAGAGCAATGTATTTCAGGTATGCCTACAAAAGAATTCCTGCCGGTACAATTGAATACACGTAATTTTCCAAAAGATGGATATACTAAAGAAGTTGCAAGGAGAGGTTACGATTTCCAGAAAAAATATTTTGATGAGTAAAGTGCTATGTTTACCACCTATTTTACATTCTAACCCTCGTCAAAAGGTAGCACTCATATGAAATGTCCCTGTCATAGCCAAAAAGAATATACCGACTGCTGCAAGCCTTATCACAAAGGCAAAAGACCCCCAACAGCAGAGGTGCTCATGCGCTCGCGCTACAGCGCCTATGCCCTCAAAGATAGCGCTTATATTATCCGTACTACACATCCTGATCACCCCGATGCCAAAATTCCTCAAGAAAAATGGAGTGCGCAGATCAACGCATTTTGTGCACAAACAATCTTTGTGGGATTAGAAATCAAGGAATTTACAGAAAATGCACCGTTTGCAACAGTCACCTTCTCAGCGCATTTGATACAGAATGGGCAAGACGCTTCCTTCACAGAAAAAAGCGAGTTTGAAAAAATCAAAGAGCAATGGTTCTATCTAAGAGGAGAAATTTATCATCAGCGCTGAAAACCCTCGCCTTAAAGAACGGGATTTTTTAGTGCTGATGATAAAAGCAGGGAGCGAAGACCTAAACCTTATATAATCAAAGATCTGTTTTTCTTAGCGTCTTTGCTCCTCTGCGTTGATTAAATGTCACTTGGATTTAATTTTTTAATACTCGGCAGGAGCTGGACTTGTTCTAGCGGAAGTATTATGCCAAATTTTTTGGTCATATTCATAAACTTTTTTATCTCCCTTTAGAAAAACGACTTAGCCAAACAAAGAGCGTAAATTAGAAATCCCTTTGTAGAATGCATTTAACACCTGTCCTTGTAGACTCTCATCGTTTTGCTCACGCTCTCTGATTACAAAGTGAAATGCAGGGCCCTGATACCCTTCGATGACTGAAACTTCCTGTAAATGCTGTCGAGCCGCTTCAGATAGCTCTGTATATCCGAAATCAACAAGACAATTTTCTGGGAGATTCAAAATAGTCTCTGGCAACTCCATAAATTTTAGATTCCCGTGTAAATAGAGATTATTGAGTTTGGCCAAATTCCCAATACTCTCTGGAAATGCCGTTAATCGATTATTCTCTAGATGTAAACTCTCCAGTTGAGTCAATTTCCCAATACTCTCTGGCAATGCGATTAATTGGTTATCGTATACACTGAGCTGCTTCAAATTATCCAGATTCCCAATTTCTTGAGGCAATCCTTTTAATTGGTTATCGTTTAAATTAAGCTCGGTCAGTTCGGTCAGATTCGCAATACTCTCTGGCAATACTTCTAATTTAGTTTTATATAAAGAGAGCTCTTTCAACTGGACCAAATTTTCAATTCTCTCTGACAATACTGTTAATGGATTACAAGCTACAGTGAGCTTTTCTAGATTCGTTAGATGCCAAATACTCTCTGGCAATGTTTCTAATCTATTATTGTATAAATTGAACTCCGTCAAGTTAGTCAGATTCCCTATGCTCTTTGGCAACGTGGTTAATGGATTATAGGCTAAATCAAGTGTCTCTATTTTTTGAGCTGAAGTCTGATAACCAAAAATATCTGGCAAATCAAACAAGTTGAGGCTTAAAAGGCTGAGATGTCCCTTTTGACTAGATGAAAACAAAAGGTTTTGAATTCTTGTGCTCGCCTCAGAACGTTGTTCTTCCGGTTGGCCTTTTTTAACCCAGTCATTAAGACAGCTTGTAATCTCTGCGAGCTCGCCTGAAACTTGTTCGGACTCCGAAGATATTTTCCTTTTTTTAGATAGAGAGCCTGTCTCTTTATTCTCACTATCAGGCTCTTTTCTTTTCTTCGACTCACCAATCACTTTGAAAACTGGATCTGTTACTTGCTTCAAGTCACTCTGCTGTGAAGGGATTTGAGTCTTTTCTTGAAGAAAGTAAGCGTCATTGACTGTAGTAGACAGTATATTTTTTACATCACCCATTGTAATACCTTTGTTTAAATGATTAAAACTTAAGCAAGTATAAAAAAATAAACCATTAAGGTCACCAAAAAAACACACTGTTTGATAAAAAAAATAAAATACTTTTTTTATTAACCCGAACTTCGGGTTATTAAATTCGCGTTACGGCACCTTGATAATGTACGAAAATTCTAGGATTAGCATCACTAAAGCACGTTATGTCGAACTCAAAAATATTCCATATTTCCCTCGAGTGAAAAATTTCAATCATTTGATCTAGATTAAATCTTTCATCCATATCAGCTCTAAGATCAACAGATTCAATATTTGGACATCTGGAAAGGTCGATAAGTGCAATAGGCTTTACCAAAGTACTACCCTTATTATAAAAGGTAAATCTCTTTAGGTTCGGAAAATCCATATTCTCAATATTCATCTCAAAACCAACGCCTCGAATAGATAACTCTACAAGATTTGTAAATGGAGTAGAAGCAAAATTCCCTGCCGCATCCTTAAGTTGCCCGCCTGAGATTTTTAAAGTATTCAACATTTTACAATTCTGTAGACTTGGAAAATTTCCTTTAACATTGCTAAGTTCAAGGTGTTTTAATTGAGTGAAACCAGGTGGAAAGTCTACGGAAACTAGAGTGCTTGGAGAGTAGTTAAGAGATGTGAGACCAAGGAAATATCCTAAATTTATTTTTAAATCTCCTTTGACCATCAGTTCAAGATCAGAAGATTTTTGAAGCGCCGTTAAGCCTAAACGACCCAAGTCAGAAAATGCGTATTGTTGAATGAATTCAGCAGCTTTCTTTTGTCCTAGTATGCCCAAAGGGATTTTTAAACTATCAAAATAGACTCGTTTAACCCGTTGAGATATTTCATAAAAACATTTTGATGTTAACTCGCAATGATGCAGAGATTTACCAATTGATGTATCGCTAGATTCAACTAAATAATAAAATACATTTTCTAAAGAAAATGTATTTAAATTAAAAAATTGGTTATCTTCTTCTGTTTTTTGTTTTTTATTACCATTTTCATAATGGTTATAATTAGGATTAAATTCGTTAAATGTACGTATCATTTTATATATCTTTTTTTGTAAGTTATTATAATCTAGATTGAAGCTGCTGGATAATTTGCTTGTGCGCCAAGGTAAAAGCGCCACGAATCCCATTCATCAAGGCTGTTTGATCCGAAAAGCCGTGACACTTCACTACAATTCCCTCCACACCACAAAGAAAAGCTCCAGGATGCTCAGAATAATTAAATTGGTCGTGCAAGTGCGAAACAATCTCCGGAACAGAGAAATTCTCTTTCAGATACTCCGCTAAAAAAGTGGAGATCCCTTCTGTTGTCTTTAAAAAAACATTCCCGGTAAAGCCATCTGTAACAAGCACGTCCACTTTTCCATGAAAGACATCGCGCCCCTCCACATTGCCCAAAAAATGCTCTCCATAGCTCTCTTGCAAGTACTGGTAAGCCATTTTGAGCTCTTTAGTCCCTTTTTGCTCCTCGGTACCAATGTTAAGCAAGCCGATTTTGGGGACTTGGATAGAGTGCACAATTTGTTGGTATAAAGAGCCTAGTCGAGCATAGCCCACTAGATGTTCCGGTTTTGGATTAATGGTCGCTCCTACATCTAAAACAGCGACACTCCCTTTTTTGGTGGGCATCATCACGAGCAGAGCGGGTCTTTCTGCTGTTTTAAGCACCGGAAGTTGTAATGTGGAAAAAGCGACAAGCGCTCCTGTATTACCTGTTGAAACAAAGGCATCAATCGTTCCTTCTTTTAGAAGGCGCACACCCGCTGCCATCGAAGCATTTTTTTTGCGACGTACAGCCATCAACGGAGCGTCATCCATCTCAACAATAGTCTCTGTTGTCACAAATTCTAGATTGCTAGGAAGTGGAGCATACTGATTTTCTAATTCGGGATAAAGAGCGTGGGTTGCAAAAACAACAAGAGAGTCCTCTTCTGAGATCTCCTGCGAAATTTTTAGCACTGCCTCAAAAATGACACGAGGAGCTGATTCACTCCCCATGAGATCAACTCCTACTCGCAAACTAAATTACTCTTCAATCTTGAGAACAGAACGGCTGTTATAATGTCCGCATGATGCACAAGCGCGATGCGATAAACGAGCCGTTCCACAATTTGGGCACGGACTACAGTGCTTAGGTTTTTTTGCGTGATGAGAACGTCTCGAATTTTTGCGCGCGTTACTCGTGCGATTACGTGGTACTGCCATGATTAGAATCTCCTTTTGATTGTGTGAGGTATTGTGCCAGAAAGGCTCTTTCTGGGCAATCCCCTCCGCATTCGGCTTTGTGGGGCACCGCTAATAAAATTGCTTCTCTTAAAGGTTCTCGATAATCAAAAACGGCACCTTTGATTTTTGAAAATGGCTTGGTATAAAAAAAATTAGAAATTGAAATTTTTACTTGCACACCTTCGTTGCAAATCGAGCAGGGAAGCGTCGCTTCTGTCTCAACATCTAATTTGAGAACAAACATCTCTTCTGTCATCTCCGCAACACCCGTAAGTTCTATAGGGAGCTTAAAAGCTAATCCTGTCTCTTGAATACCTAAAAATTCAGG
>JAJACO010000083.1 GCA_022601475.1 Chlamydiales bacterium | reverse complement strand
TAAGTTAAGACGCTCTTCAAGCTCTTTTACGCGCTTTTGAAGGAACTGTACCATTTCAAAAAGTTCATCATATGTGGGTCGCATGCCTGGCAACTATAAACTCAAACGTTTATATTGTCACCCCCTCACTGAACGGATACGAAAGAGGAGCGAGCAGACAAAGCGTGTATAACAAAAAAAACTGAATGCGCATTGCCAGTTCCATGAAATCCCAGAAATAAAAGATTTGATGGGATATGTTTTAACACAATGTTTATACCAATCACAAGAAATAGTTGTTTTGTCAGGACTATCTTTCGAGGAGTTTGAGGATGCCGTTGAGAGAGCCAGAAATCTCGCTGCTTTTAGATGTAAGTCCTTTTTGAACCTGCTTGACAGAAGCCATCACAGTTGAGTGATCACGGGCAAAAATATCGCCGATCTTCATGAATGGCAGGTTGAGATGCTCTCGACAAAGGTGCATGGCGATTTGCCTTGGTAGAGCGCATTCTCGAGCTTGAGATTTGCTTAAGATATCATCGATGCGGATGCCGTAGTATTCAGCCACTGTGCGGATAATCTTTCCTGAAGTCAGAACCGCTTTTTCTTCTTCTTGGATTAAATCTTTGAGAATATTTTGTGCAGCTTTGAGTTTGAGAGGTTGATTACCTGTTGAAGTACTCAGCCCTTGATTTAGATGCGTGCGCAATACAAGCGCATCGAGTGCGCGGATGAGGGTTTTTGTGGAGCCGCCAAAGGTCTCAAGCAAAAAATCGCTCACTGCTTCTTCGAGATGGAAGTTCACCTTGTTTGCTTTTTGCTCAAGAACCTGGCGCATCTGCTCCTTTTCTGGCATGAGAAGAGGGATCACGATTCCCCACTCAAAACGGCTGACAAGGCGTGGTTCGATAAATTTTAGCTCCTGAGGGGCGAGATTAGAGCTTAAAATGATCTGTTTTCCCTCCAGATGGAGTGTGTTGAATGTATGAAAAAATTCTTCTTGCGTCGCTCCTTTGCGAGAAAAAATCTCGATCCCATCGATAATAAGAGTGTCCACCCCTCGGTACGCCTTGCGAAAAGTTTGCATTTCTGCTGTGCGAATTGCCCCCACTACATGTTCTGTAAATGTTTCTGCTCTGACATAAAGCGCATGATGCCCCTTTTTATTTAAGGTAGAGGCTGTGGACATCAGAAGGTGCGTTTTGCCGGTTCCCGTACGTCCGTAGAGATAAATAGGATTGAATTGCAGATTGTCACATGCGCTCGCTTCTTCGAGCAACTTGTACGCTAAAAGATTGTTTTGAGACGAAATAAAGTTTTCAAACGTAGCCTCTGGATCCACTTGATCAAAGGTTAGGGTGAAGGTTGGAGAGGAGAGAAAAGAGGAAGAGGGTTTCTTTTTGAGTTTTTTCGGCTGGGCATTTTCTGAGTGGGAGGCAACAGCAATATGCACTTTGATCTGCTTGTGATTGTTGTTGTAGAGCCCTTTTTGTACCCGATCACGTATGTGCTCTTCAAACCAAAGCGCCTTAAAAGAGTCTGCCGCTTCAAGGTACAGATTACACGCATCAAAGCGCGTGATCGTAAGTGGGCGTAACCACTTCTCAACCGTTGCTTTTCCAAGCTCTTTTTCTTGATTTGCAAGAAATTCTTCCCAGGCGCGCATCTTTTGCCTATTTGTTAGTAAAAAAATCTCTTATAGTTATTTCGCTTTTTTTGGTGCGAGCTTCTTTTTGCTTTTTGGAGCAAGAAGTTCCATTTCCATCTTCTCTTTATTCATCAATTTATTAGTGAGTACTTGTTGTCCTATTCCTAACAACATGGATGAGAGCCAGTAAAGGTTTAGCCCTGAGGGGAAATGATAAAACATCACGGCAAAAACTAGAGTCATGATACTTCCCATCGCTTTTTGCTGTCTTTGCTGGTCGGTCATTTTGCTTGGATCCTTGGGACCTGTAGAAAATAATCTTTGCTGAATAAACATCACACCTCCTAGCAGGATGGGAAGGAGGTGAAACTGGGTTCCAATAAAGAAAATGGGTGTTTTCCACTGAAAGAGCACATCTGGAGCTGTGAGGTTATCAATCCATCCAGGGATAAAACTCGCTCCTCTGAGTTGAAAAGATGATTTAAGCAAATCGAACATCGCGATTAAAAAAGGAATTTGAATGACAATAGGAATGCACCCTGTAAAAGGATTCACTTTTTTTTCGCGGTAAAGCGTCATGATCTCAACTTGCGCTTTTTTTGGCTCTTTTTTGTACTTCGCTTGAATCGCTTGAACTTGGGGAGAAATGAGTTGCATTCTGCGCATCGACTTAATCGACCAAGCATTGAGGGGGTAGAGAACCACTTTTAAGAAAACAGTTAGCAAGATGATAGAGAATCCCCATGATCCTGTGATCGTATGAAAAAACTTCATCACAACAAACAAGAGCTTAGAAAAAGGTTCTGAAATAAAGGAGAACCATCCATAAAAAGTGCGCGAAGCGATGTAGTGAGGGTTGTACCCTGTTGCAGGATCTGAGAAAATAGCATCCACTTTTTTTAGAGTGCTCTCTTCAAAAGGTCCAGAATAGATGCGGAAATCGTACACTCCGCCGCGGGAGGGGATGGGAAGCAATACCTCATATCCAGGGTATTTAGAGGCGGGGTAGGGTGTGTGCTCAGGATTGAGTACAGAAAGCCTAGTAGGTGCTTTTATTCCATTAACAGCTGTTGCTTTATAACCTGCACCAATTTCTGTGAGAGGATCCATGATCACGCCCAAATAGCCATTAGAATCCACCACCCAGTCGGGGTGTACAGAGCTTATATTGACAGATTCACCAACTTTTGGCAGTCCGAGCTTTTCCACGTCGGACTTTCCTTTTTTGCTTGTGCGGTATTGGATCATGGGAGAGGAAGAGTTGGACATGATCTCCACCTCAGGTATTCCTGAGGTGAGCCAGAGACCTCGGCTATCCCCATCCACTTGAATCTGTAGGTCAAAGCTATAAGGAGCTCCTTCGGCCTCAGGTTTGAGGGTGAAGGTTTTGGTGATTTTTCGATGGGGCTGAACCGCTACAAATACGATTTTGTCTTGAGTGAATTCTTTGACCTCATACACAAGCTCCGCCATTTCAGGGTAGTCAGACACGATGTTTAGAGCGTAGTATTGAGGAGAGATTTCAGTTGTTTTTTTGTTCCATATACCACGGCGGATCAATGGATAAAATCCACCCACAGCGCCAGGAGGATGCTCTTCTTTAGAATCTGCTGTATAGTAGGAATGTGCGGGAAAGCGGGCATTTTGAGGGGATTCTTCGGCGATTTCTCGATCAAATCCAATCTCTTTAACAACACTTGCGCTGTTCTTGCTGCTTTTAAAGGGAAGGTTGATTTCGACAAGAGCTCCACCCACATTTGAAAACACAAGCTGTTCATAGGCGTTTTCTAGGACGTAGTATTTCTGTTCGGATTCAAGCTTTGAGGATTCAACAAATGGCTTAGATTGTGTGGTGTATGAGGCTAGAACAGGTAAGTTTTGTAGCTCGATGAGCGTGCGCTCGCGCCAAGCGTAAAAGCCCAAAGGGAGATAGCCTTGATTTGTTTTGTACAAAGCGAGTGCATTTTCGGATAATGAGCCCTGAAGTACAGAAATGGACTCATCATCATACTCTCCTAAATAGACATTGACAGCACCTGTTGGAGAAAAGGTGAGTAGTTGCACTTCAAACATTCCGTTATTAGGAAGGGCAGCGATCTGCAATGTCTTGAAGTTTTTTGGGGCGTAGATGACAGGTCCCTCTTTAGGGAATTCTTTTGTGACAAGCCATTGCTCTTGTCCATTCACAAAAAGCGATTCGGGGAGATTTTCGCTCCAGGCGAGTGTGAGAGTGTTGCCATCTACATTGATGCCACGATTCACAAGTGTTGTTTTGTCCGTGTCAAGATAAAGGTCGACAACAGGTAAATCAGAAAGCTGGGGTGTTCTTTTTTTGATCTCTTCTACTTTTTGGAGGCGCGCGACCTCGGTGCGTGCTTCTTGTTGTTTTAAGGCAACACGATTTTTTTCGTCTCTTTGACGACCAAAATAGAGATTGAATCCAAAAAAAGTGATTCCAACAAGTAGAACAAAAACAATAGTGCGTCTATCCATGAGTATCCAAGTCTTTCATTTGCTTAAAAAAGAGACGAAGATAGCACATCTTTGAATTAATACAACTATGCTATTTGTTCTCAAAATTGAATCATTGAGTGGACATGAAAGAAATTACGCTAGATAAACTTTGTGCTGATTGGTATGAAAATATTGATCACTCCAACGTGTAATTTTTAGATTTTCAAGACTAGAAAGTTCGATCGCTGTAAACTTAATAAATATTTGTTTACACGGACTGTTATAAGAATGGAGTGCAGAAAGGGAATTAAAAACATGTTCGTGGATCACACCCTCGATCTTTTCAATGCACGCATAAATTGCGCCGGTTTGACACATTGTTTGGTGATTTTTTGTACTCCAAATGAAGTAGAATTCATTATCTTCAATTTTGTATTCAGATATATAGCGCAAGAATTTTTCAATGGGTTGCGTGCTCAATTTTTACTCCATAACTTTGTTTGAATTAAAATTCAGGAACAAAATAAGGACCTTCAGAGTTTAAAGCAACATATACTCACTCAGGTTCTTTTCGAGTCGAAATTTAAAGGCTAGTAAGTATATATAGGGTTTTTATTCATATTGCAAAAGAAGAGAAGAATCGAGAGAATGTTCGATTTTATATACATGTCACCTAGGGGATAACTATGCAAGAACAGGTTCTTGGGGATTACCGGATTCTCAGACAAATTGGGACAGGCGCTTTGGGTGTTGTTTTATTAGCAGAGCACCGTTTTATCAAAAGACAGTATGTGCTCAAAGTGCTACCCAGTGAATTGAGTCAAGACAGAGCGTTTGTCGAGCGATTTGAGCAAGAGGTTGTTAAGTTGGGCGCTCTTGAACATCCCAATATAGTCAAAATGCAGACGGTTTGTTTTGCGGAAGGTCTTTATTTTCTTGTCACGGATTGTGTGGTAGATTCCCTCGGAGAGACGACGAATCTTGCGCACTATATGGCAGGGCGTAAAAAGAGGCTTCAAGAAGATGAGCTTATGAGTGTGATGCATCAGGTGGCTGATGCTTTAGATTATGCGCATACCAAGTGCGGTGTTATTCATAGAGCGTTAAAACTTAATAATTTATTGATTGGAAAGGCGACTCCAGGAATCGAGGTTTTTATTTCTGATTTTGGGCTTGCAAAAATGATTAGTGCAGAAAAAGTTGTGTGTAGATCTTTTCAGGCTGTTGCAGAGGCTCTCGGGGCGCTTCGCTTTGAAGAAGAAGCAAAAGAACTGTATTCTCCGCAGCCTCTAGAATCAGAAAAATCGAGTAAACTGGCTCAGTCATTTTTGCAAACGTATGCTTTTTTAGCGCCTGAGCAAAAAAGATTTGAAAATGTGGGGGCTCAAGCGGACAGTTACGCATTTGGAGTTCTCGCCTATTATCTCATTTCAGGCTCTTTTCCGGAGGGAGTTTTTGCAATGCCCTCCGAAATTGCACCGGAGTACCAATACGATTGGGATCATCTTGTGAAGCAGTGTTTGCAGCACGATCCGAGCAGACGTCCTACGCAGCTGTTGCAACTACTTGAAAGGAAAAAGACTAATATACAACCGGCGCCTGTGATGCAGCAACAGCCCGCTCCTACAATCGATCAGTTTAAACCCGCTTTTTTACGCGCGGCGCCTCCACAACAGGTGCAGCGAGAAGTATCTGAGTTAAGGCCTATGATTGAACGCACTGTTGAAAATACCCCAAAACCTGCTCCTGCACCGGTCCCTGTGACAGCGGCAGTTGTTGTGGAGAGTAAAGATGTTTCGGAGGCGACTCCTCTGCCTATGACACCAGAAAAAAATGAAGCGTATAGCAATCAACTCAACAGCATGCTCAATAGAGACCCTGTTGTGACCCAGTATAGACCCAAGATAACAGCTTCTCAAAATATAGAACCGCTCCAAACAGAGATGGTGATTGTTCAAGGAAGCGATTTTTATCGCGGTTCTAATGAGGGCAATCGAGATGAAATGCCTGGACATCGCATTTCAACACTCAGTTTTGCTCTTGATATTCATCCTGTAACAAATGAACAGTTTATCAGATTTTTAGAGTTCATGGGGGGAGAGAAGGATCAAAATTATCAAGATTTAATCCGCCTCAAAGACTCTCGATTGGCAAGAACTGGAGGGAAACTCACTATTGAATCAGGCTACTCTAAGCACCCTGTTGTGGGGGTCACGTGGTACGGCTCTGTGGGGTACGCTAAATGGGCGGGTAAACGTCTGCCGACGGAAGCTGAATGGGAAATAGCAGCGCGAGGGGGTCTTGAAGGTGCTTTATTCACAACGGGTGACCAAATAGAGAAGAGTCAAGCTAATTTTTTTAGTGCAGATACGACATCTGTGATGAGTTACGCTCCGAATGGATTTGGGCTTTACGATATGTCTGGTAACGTGTACGAGTGGTGCCAAGATTGGTATGGATATAATTACTATGAAACATCGGCTCAGGAGCCATACAATCCGACAGGCCCTTTACAGGGAGTTTATCGCGTTTTACGTGGAGGTTGTTGGAAGAGTTTACACGAAGATTTGCGAGTCTCTCACAGACATCGCAATAACCCTGGTACGGTAAACAGTACATATGGATTTCGCTGTGCTGCAGATGTTCAATGATAAAAAAACCGCCTACTATGCACTTTGTGAGCAGATCTGGGAGCACAGCCGCCTTTACTATGTAGAAAATGCACCTGTTCTTTCGGACTTTGAGTTTGATAAGCTCTACAAGGAATTAGAGAGACTCGAAAATGAGCATCCTGATTGGGTTTTTCCCGGTTCTCCCACACAAAGGGTGGGGGGCGCTCCTACCGGTGGTTTTTCTGTTGTCAAACACTCTACCCCTATGCTCTCTTTGTCCAATACGTATGCTGCAGAGGAAATTCAAGAGTTTTTAGAGCGGATGGAGCGGATGCTCCACAAAAAACAGATTGATTATGAAGCAGAGCTTAAAATGGATGGAATTGCCATCTCCGTGCGATATGAAAAAGGGGTTTTAGTGCGCGCTGTCACCCGAGGTAATGGGCAAGAGGGGGATGAGATCACAGCAAATATCCGCACGATTCGCTCTCTTCCGCTTCAATTGATGGGAAATGCTCCGGATGTTTTAGAAGTGCGTGGAGAGGTTTATATGCCTAAAAAGGTCTTTGAAAAGATCAATCAAAAACTCAAAAAAGAGAATAAACAGCCTTTTGTGAATCCACGTAATGCAGCGGGTGGAAGTCTCAAATTGCTCGATCCTGCTCAGGTGGCCACAAGAGAGCTTGCGATTTCTATTTATGGAATTGCCGAAACCTCTTTTAAGCAGGCTGACACTCAGTTTGAAGCGCTCAATACTTTGAAAAAATTTGGATTGCCTGTTGTTGATTATTACACTCAAGCCAAAAATTTTGAGCAGATTTGGGAATTTGTAGGCTTGATAGAAAAAAAACGGCCTCATCTCCCTTATGAGATCGATGGCATTGTCATCAAAGTGAATGATTTAAAAGCGCAAGTGAAACTGGGTGTGACGGGAAAAAACTACCGTTTTGCGATCGCGTATAAATATGCCGCAGAGCGGGTTGAAACACGCATTCATGCGATCACCGTCCAAGTGGGACGCACAGGAGTGCTCACACCTGTAGCAGAGTTAGACCCCGTCTTTGTGGCCGGAAGCACGATTTCAAGAGCTACACTTCACAATGAAGATGAGGTGAGACGCAAAGACATTCGCATTGGAGATTTTGTTTTCATTGAAAAAGGGGGAGATGTCATTCCCAAAGTTGTGGAGGTGAATTTAGCCAAAAGAGAAGCGCATGCCGTGGCGTGGGAGATGCCTGAGAGTTGCCCTGTCTGCGGGACTCTAGTTGAGCGGAGTGAAGATCAAGTCGCTGTGCGCTGTCCAAATAGCTTTGGGTGTGCCGCACAAGGTCTTAAAAGGCTGATTTATTTTGCTGGAAAATCGGGCATGGATATCGATCATTTGGGTGAGAGAATTATTTTGCAGCTAGTAGAAAAAGGGTTTGTGCAACGTTTATCCGACTTTTATAAACTGAAAGCAGAACAGCTGTTTGAACTTAAAAATTTTAAGGAAAAAGCTGTTTTTAATTTGTTAGCGAGTATTGAAAAATCCAAAGATGTAGAGCTTGATCGATTGATCATGGCGCTGGGTATCCAATATGTAGGAACGGAGACGGCTGAACTATTGGCTAAACGTGCGGGTGATTTAGAAAATCTAGCCCTTTTGACAGAAGAGGAGCTTCTTGAAATCGATGGTGTGGGCCCTAAAGTGGCCGAGTCTGTGGTCACGTTTTTTGCAGACAAAGAGAATCAAGAAGAGATAGCAAGACTTTTGGAGTGTGGGGTTGTGCCGCGTGTTAAAAAGATGCAGGAATTTACTGACCATCTTTTTAAGGGTAAAACTTTTGTGTTAACGGGTGGATTACAAAATTATACGAGAGAAGGGGCAAGTTCTTTGATTAAAGAGCGGGGAGGAAAGGTGACAAGTGCTGTGAGTCGATCGACAGACTTTGTGCTTGTTGGAGAAGATCCAGGCTCTAAGTATGAGAAAGCAAAAAAGCTTGGAATTACGGTTCTTTTTGAGGATGCGTTCGTTAAGCTTTTGAATTAATCTTCCATTGAAGAAGAATTCTCAGAGCTCGTACTCTCATTAGAGGATGTTTTAGAATTTTCGCTTGTATCTTCAGACTCTAATCTTGAGAGAGAGTGTTCTGGAGTGCCAATATCGCTCTCACTTTGCGAAGAACTTGTTTCTTTTTGATAGTCTTTAAGAGCGTTTAGGATATGTTTAAAGGTTCTCTCTTTAAAAGTATTTAAGACGCTAGAACTCATGGAGTGGCAGAATATAAATGCGTTCCCATCGGCAGAATGCATGAAATAGTAATGCCCATCTGTATTTTTTAAAATGATATAGAGAGGCCCCTTTTCAGGCAGTGGATCGCCAGTTTTAGCTTTTCCAATGCCTTTGAATGGTGTGGCTTGATCGATACAAAAGGGAGAAGGGTCTAAAAACTCATCCAAGTCAAGCATAAAACCCTTAATTTCCCGAAGAGGAGCTAGGGTGTCACAATGCTCGATTAAATACTGCATATCTCCGTTACAAGGTCCTCTAACCGTAAACGTGTTAGATTGACTAGCCAGTCGAGATGGAATGTCCTGATAGCGATTGTTAGAGAGCCACATGGAGGTTCTTTTTCTGGAGAGGGTTCTAACCCAATCCATCAAACATGCGTGGCCTTTATCACGGTCTGTACAAGACTGTCCTGTGGCTGTTTGTAGCATAAAAAATAGAGCGTAATAACCACAGAGCATATTGGCTCCAGTTTGTTGAGAAAGAGCGGGGATTTGACTGAATATGGCCCCTTCTAGTTCGTGGAATGCATTTTGTGGAGCATTTGTAATCATTCCATCCATTTTAAGAAGCGCTGGATTTCGATTTTGAGACGCTCTGAGGTGCCGAGCAATTTCTGCATCGGGTGTTTTTATGATCAGGAAGGCGGCTTGCTCTTCTAGAGCTAAGATTTTTTTGTAAGTTTTGGTTCTTTTAAGAGATTGCTCAGGAGTATTTTTTAGCTTTGCAACAAGGTACTGTCTTTCTATATTCAGCCCCTTTAACTGTTCATTCTCGACAGTTGAAAGGGAATTTTCTGGTGGATACAGAAAATAGGAAGCTAGATAGATGATTGTATTGATCACCGGGATTAAAAATAAAATACCCGCGGTGAGATATGCCACTCGCCCCGCTAGGGAGATGCTTTCTATTTGACTCTCAAAGAAGACGTAATTTAGTTTGCGTAAACCTTCTTTATAGGGTTGTATAAGGGGCGTATACCAACTTCTGTTATTTGGAGTGATTGTTTCAATGTAATTCATAAGTAATTTATCTTAAACACGTTAAATAACAGATCCAATTAGAGTGTTATGGGAATAGCCGTGTAAACGGATTTTTTGGAGAGTGCCAACTAAGGAGTCTGTCCCCTCAAAAATCACATTTCTCCAACATCTACTCACTCCCTTTAGGTGCTTTCCATCTCTATTACGTCTCTCTACAAGTACTTCCACCTCTTCTCCCAACATTCCCTGCATGAGTTCTGTAGAAATCGTTTGGTTAAGCTTCAGAAGCTTTTGATGTCGTTGATCTTTGACCTCTTCGGGGATATCGTCAGCCCATCTTTTAGCAGGGGTACCTTTTCTGGGACTATAGGTGTACAAAAATGCGTTGGAGTATCTTACTTGCTCCATCGCTTCATACGTTTCTAAAAATTCCTCTTCTGTCTCCGTAGGGAAGCCCACAATCATATCTGTTCCAAGGGCGATGCCAGGGACAATTTCGCGCAAGAGGGCCACTTTTTCCATGTACTCAGGCTTTGTATAGATACGATGCATTTTCTTAAGAATGCGGTCGGAGCCTGCCTGAAGAGGGAAGTGCACATGCTCACACAGGCTATCTAAGTCGCGTATAGCTTCCATCAGATTGCGAGTGATATCTACAGGGTGACTTGTTAAAAAACGCACACGTTCGAGACCTTCGATTTTATCCAATTGATAGAGAAGATCGTGAAACATACAGCTCCACTCAGTCTTATCTTTTCCATAGCTATTGACATTTTGCCCCAACAAAGTAATTTCTCGAGTGCCTTGGTCGACCAGTTGTTTACACTCTTCAAGAATGCTTTGCGGATCTCTAGAAACCTCAGGACCACGTGTGTAGGGGACAACACAGTAGGTGCAGTACTTATCGCATCCTCTAATAATAGAGACGTACGCTTTGTGTGGATTTTTTCTTTTTGCAATGGTGTAGTCAAGCTCTTGGGTGAATTCATCATCCGTACGCACTGTTTGTAACCCCGTGAGGAGCACTTCATCAAGTACACTTGTTAAATCGTGGATGTTATTCGTGCCGAGCACAAAGTCAACATGAGGAAGTTTTTGAAACAAGCTGTTTTTTTTTGCGTTTGCCATGCAACCTGTCACACCAATGATTCGGTCCTTTTTTTTTCGTCTGCCCAGCTGCCCGAGTTTGCCCATCACTTTGCGTTCGGCAAGATCGCGGATGGAGCAGGTGTTAAAAATTAAAAGGTCTGCTTGATTTTCATCTTCGGTTTTGACAAGCCCTTTTTGGGTTAAAATACCGGTCATGATTTCTGTGTCGAGTTCGTTCATTTGGCACCCATAGGTGCGCATGTAAAATGTTTTTGGGTCGCGTTTCATAAGAAAACCTTGAAATTATAAGCAGTATATTTTATCTAATTAGCATCATTATGGCTATCTTAAAATTACTCCACGTTTTGTTTGTCTTTATCTGGATAGGGGGCTTGCTCGCTCTTACGCGTCTTTTGACCTATCAAGCTAAAGAGCTGCCTGAGACCCAACTCAAATTGGGTAAGATTTTAAAAAGAATGTACTATATGATCGATCTTCCTTCGATGATTTTAGCTGTAGGCTTTGGTCTTACACTTCTTTTTTTAAAAGAGATGAATTGGAAGGCGCCCTGGTTGCATATCAAGCTCACTTTGGCATTTTTTATTATCATTTGTGACATTATCTGTGGGTATCTGATCACTAAACATAGTAAAAAACCTATTGTGGGTCGTGGTATCGGATATCAAATTTTGCATGGGATTACAGGATTGCTCTTCATAGGGGTTCTTGTCGCCATTTACATTTTAAAAAATAACGCTTAGTGATGTTCAGTTTTTAGTTGGCAAAAAAACGGAAGCAACTTATCATGACTGCCTGATTACATTTTAGGACTTGTAGGAATATGCAACGTAAAAAAGAGAATACGACAACATTTGTGCGTAAAGAGGACGTGAAGCGTGATTGGTACGTTCTTGATGCCTCTGGTAAAACATTAGGTCATTTTTGTTCAGAAGTAGCCAAAATCCTCCGCGGTAAACATAAAACCTCCTTCACTCCCAACGTGGACAACGGGGATGGTGTCATTATTATTAACGCGGAAAAAATCACTGTTTCCGGTGCAAAAGAAGCGCAAAAGATTTATCGCTACTATACAGGCCATATTGGTGGGTTGCGAGAAATTCCTTTTCGCAATATGAAAGAGCGCCATCCTGATTATATCATTCGTCATGGTGTAAAGGGAATGATGCCTAAGTCGAGACTGGGTAAGCAATTGATGCGCAAACTCCGCATCTTCAAAGGGGAAGAGCACTCATTTGAAGCGCAAAAACCCATTAAAGTGAACATTTAAGTAAGAAAGGTTATTCATGGCAAAGACATTGGAAGAGACAGTGGCAACAGGTCGTCGTAAGCGTTCTGTATCAAGTATACGTCTCCGTGATGGAAATGGTAAAATCGATGTAAACGGACGTGATTTTGAAGCCTATTTCCCACAAGCTATACAGCGTAAAAAAATTCTATCACCTCTTACGATGATTGATGCAGAGGGTAAATACGATTTAATTATCCGTGTCAATGGTGGTGGCATTGAGGGACAGGCGATTGCCACGCGTTTAGGAATTACCCGCGCCTTGGTTGAGCTCAATGAAAATCTCAAGCAAGACTTTAAATCAGAAGGGTTTTTAACCCGAGATCCTCGCAAGAAAGAACGTAAAAAATACGGGCACAAAAAAGCGCGTAAGAGTTTCCAGTTCTCCAAGCGTTAAGACTCCCCCTCCTCTTTTCCTTGGAGATCTTTGCCCTTTTGGCTTTGCCAAAGGGGCTTTTTTTGTGCCTGGAAGCCTTTGAGTCGCTGGGCTATGCAACACTTCCAAAATAAATTGACTGCTTAGGTATTAACCCGAGCTTTGAGTTGTAGCTTTTGGAAGTAAGAATATTTATCAACCCAAAAGTTAGGTTAACAGGATGGGCAGGATCCGCCTGATGGCGGGTAGGATAGACAAGATAAAATGATTGTTTAATCTCAAGACTTGTTCGACAAAATGGTAGACTGCGTTTATGGAGCCTTTCGGGCAAACGCAGTTGCTTCATAATGGGTATAATCCTCACTGCCTATCCTGCCCGCCGTCAAATCGCATTCTTGCAGAAGCTTAAAGAAAGATCTATAAACCTCTTATTTTTAATAACTAAAACAGGGAGCGTTGGTTCCGTCTTCGTATCCATAGATAACAGATGACACACACAATCACTACAATTGACCAGATGATCAAGTTAGGCGCTGTAATCCATGGGTAGCCAGGCTGAGTCAATGGTCCAAAATTAGCCCCAGGCGGCCAAAAGGTAAATGAGGGCGCTCCGAGCAAATTTTCTACGGGGACAAATCCAAAGTCGCGGCTATCTGCACTCATCGCATAGTTATCCCCCAAGCCGATCACAGCATCATCGGGTACCTTGAGTCCAAAAGCTTGGATAAACTCAATATCCAACGATCCATCTTGTTTAAGAGGCGCTCCTCGATCAACGTAGGCGATGTAGGGCTTTTCTCGAGAAGACTCTTTTTGTCTCTCGAGCTCCTCTTGAACAAAGCGCACAAGTGTGGGATCTGTTTTTTTGAGAAGGGGAGCACCCATTACATAGAGATCTCCGTCGCGGTAGTAAGCAAAGCGTTGTGGATTATATGGTTGATTGGGCGAGATCGGCTCATAGACGATATTAAATCCAATTCCTTGATTAAAGAGCTTGCGAATATTTTCTGGGGAGGAGTTATAGAGGGGATGATCTTTGGAGAGTTGGGTTCGAATGCCTCCAAAATGCACTTTATAACCAATGCCATAGTAAAACTCATAGAGTCCATTAGGTACATTTGGAAATTTAGGGTCGTATTCCACACGCTGAGGTCGTCTGCGCCCCTCTTGGTAGCGGTAGGCTCTTCCATTTTCAACACAAAAACGGGCGGTGTAGAGGTTTTTTTGCAGAGTATTGAGGTGCGCTTGAGTTAAGGGAACCACCGTTGCAAAGGGGGTGATCATGGGGTGGATTCGCCCCTGCTCATCCTGTCTGATTTCCGGTTTGGGGTAGGTTAAATTGGGCGTGTGACGCAGCTCTAAATAGGCTAAAGTTTCCTCGCTTTCTGCCGTTTTTCCATAAAAAAGCTTAGCTTCATTCAGGTTGAGGACGCGCGCCATCGCATAATTTCCTATTCCCCAAAGATCGCTGTAGCTCATAGGCTCATCATGAGGCGCTTTGAGCGCGGCGATACGATCTCTCACCCACTCTTTTCCATTAAAGAAGGTGCCTTCAATTTCACCTTTTTGGGCGATATCCAATTTACCTACCGGCAAATTCATCTGTTTTAGAGTGACATCGGTGAAAATATTTTGAGAGGTGGGACGAGAAAGCTTGGTTCTTCCATCAAATGAGATGTAGGGCACATGGTCAATTTTTTCGATGCCAGATTTTTGTAAAAATTCAGGATCTGCTTGTGTAAGAATGGGGTTTGCATCTTTATCGATCGAATAGATGAGTCCTCCATAAAAATAAAGGGTGTCTCCCGGTTTAGTCACATTCCGTTTTACAAACCGCTTTTTACCCGGAAT
>JAJACO010000082.1 GCA_022601475.1 Chlamydiales bacterium | reverse complement strand
TCAAGAGAAATCCAAACAAATCCCCTTTTTCAGAAGAAGAATCCTCTTTGTTCATGATGTCGCTTATGCGACATAAACGCAGCCTAGCATTTTGTCGAACAAGGCTTGAGATTAAAAAATCATTTGATTCTGCCTATTCTGCCCGCCGTCAGGCGGATCCTGTTAATTTGAGATTCAAGTTGATAAACATCTTACTTCCAAAAGCTAAAACCCAAAGTTCAGATTATAGGTCACAGTTTTTTTTCAATAGGCAGAAAGAATTTTTGGGATTTTTAGCGCATTCTGGCTACTGTTTCAACAACAGCTTGAGTTAGAGAATCAACCTCTAAATTGACCAAATCCCCCACACTCTTATCTCCCCAGGTTGTTCTTTTAAGAGTTTCCGGGATCAGATGCACAGTAAAAAGCCCTTCCTTTGGAAGGACGCTAACAAGCGTTAAACTCGCTCCATTTAGAGCGACAAACCCCTTTGGAAATAGGTATTTTATCCATTCTAAGGGGCATTTGAGGGTGATCGCGTTGTTTTCTATGTTTTCAATAGATGCTGTACAAGCGATGTGTCCGGAGAGTAGGTGGCCACCAATCTCTTCTCCAAACTTGGCGGCTCTTTCAAGATTGACACATCTTCCTTTGGAAAGGTTTTTGAGAGTTGTGCGCAACAAAGTCTCTTCGATCGCCTCAAAGCTCACTTTGTGTTGCTCGATGGCGACAACTGTTTGGCATACACCGTCGATTGCGACACTTGCACCTATTTCGAGCTTGTCAAGCATCTCTATTGGAAAGGCAATGGTATAGCGCAAAAGATGCGCTGTTGCATGTAGCTCAAGAATGGGCGCGATTGCTTTAATGATGCCTGTAAACATGTCTAAAAATTCCAATGACAAGGGTGATTAGTGTCAGAGGTAGAATAAACAAAAAGAAAGCAGAAGTAAACAAGGGAAGATACATATCCATAAAGGTATTGAGCAAGAGGTAGGTGATAAAAAGTATGTAGTAAAAAAGAAATAAAACACCTTCCCAGCGGGAGATCATGTGTCCTGTGATAAAAATGGGAAGTGTAGCAATAGAAACAGCGACCATCACAGGTAGATCAAATAAGAGCAGAGAAGAATCGATCTGGATAGGTGTGGGAGAGACAAAGGCAGCAATGCCCAATACCGCCAATAAATTAAAAATATTACTTCCAATTACATTTCCAACCGCAAGGTCTCGCTCTCCCTTGAGAATAGCTGCAAAAGAGACAGCTAATTCTGGAAGGGATGTTCCAATTGCCACGATCGTGAGTCCAATGAACAACTCTCCAACCCCCAAAAACCTTGCAATTTGTGTCGAACCTTCTACAAGCCAGCGAGAGCCAAATCCGAGAAGAACAAGACCGAGGATAATCCAGATAATTTGAAGCCAGATGGGTTGTAACTTTGGCTTTTTTTCATCTGATAGAGGCTGTTTTTTTTGAAATTTAAAAAGAAAAAGAAGGTAGCAAATGATTCCAAAAAGCAGCAAAATCCCATCCCATCGATTGATAGAACCGAATGAAGCTAAAAACCAAACCAGCAAAGAAAAGCCGATCATGATGGGGACATCCCATCGAATCAGCTGTTTTTTGACAGCTAGAGGATAGAGCATTGCGCAGAGACCGAGCACTAGAAGGATGTTGAAAATGTTGCTTCCAACGATATTTCCCATGAGCAGGCTTCCCTCTCCTTGCAGAGCGGCGTATGTACAAAAAGCAATTTCAGGGGCGCTTGTTCCAAAGGAAACCACTGTAAGCCCGATCACCAAAGAGGAGATGTTTAGAGAGGTGGCGAGTTGAGACGCTCCAAAAACAAGGAGTTTTGCCCCTCCTATAAGGACGCCAATTCCAAGAACAAATAAAAAAAAAGCTATCCCCATCTTCTAGTTTTTAAAAAAAAGTAGCTTTATTTTCGAGGAAAAGCTACCCTCTACCCTCTAATATTTTAGGTTCAGCGATTACCGTCCTATGAAATGTCCATTTTGTGGCCATGAAGAGCTCAAAGTCACAGATTCTCGCAATGCTCTAGATGCCAATGCTATTCGTAGAAGGCGCGAGTGTCTGATGTGCAACCGTCGCTTCACAACATTTGAAACCATCGAACTTGTCATGCAAGTTTGCAAAAGCGATGGACGCTATGAAGATTTTCAGGAAAAAAAATTAACCACTGGGCTGGAAGCCGCCTGCCGCCACACGCGTGTCAGTCACGACCAAGTTCTTTTGCTCTCGACCCGTATCACAAATGAGTTATTGCAATGGCAAGTGAGAGAGATTTCTACCAAAGAAATCGGAGAAATAGTAATGAAGTATTTAAAAGGGATGGATACGATTGCCTACATTCGTTTTGCTTGCGTTTATCGTCGATTTAAGGATATAGGCGAATTGATGGAAGTGATCCATTCAATTGAATTGGTAGAATAATAAGAGGGAAGAATATGGCATTAACAAAAACTCAAATCGCAGAGTTTAAAAGCCGTCTAGAAAAGATGCGCAATCAACTTACATCCGCTTTAAAGGGGGCAACAAAAGAGGTCAAAAGACCTGATGAGGCAACGGGCTACTCACAACATCAGGCTGATCAGGGAACAGATGATTTTGATCGTACAATTAGCCTAGAGGTCACCTCAAAAGAGTATGAGTTACTCAGACAAATTGATCGCGCTTTAGAAAAAATCAATGAAATGACCTACGGTATTTGTGATGTAAGTGGAGAAGATATCCCGCTTGCACGTCTGGAAGCTGTTCCTTATGCGACAATGACTGTAGGTTCTCAAGAAAAATTTGAAAAAGGGCTGCTCACTGAGTAGTTTGAAAGCTATGGACAGTACTTTTATCCGAACCTATAGCCGTGTTATAGGGCTTATAGTTTTAGCGATGGGCTTGCTGTTTTTCGATTTTTTCACAAAGGCGTACGTATTTCACGTACTGCCTTTTTACGATGCATGCCTCAACATAGCCTGTCGAGATATTCCTGTTTTTTACAATTTCTTAGGAATTGATTTTTTGATCAGCTTGGCCATTAACAGGGGGGCTGCTTGGGGATTTTTTGCTGATTTTCAATTTTTTCTTGTCGTCATACGGCTTTTGGCAATTTTGGGGATGTTTATCTATCTTTTTTTTATAAATCAAAACCGCTATGTCACACTTCCTTTGCTCTTGATTATTGCAGGAGCTACAGGGAATATAGTCGATTTTTTTCTTTACGGCTTTGTTGTGGACTTTCTGCATTTTAATTTATGGGGTTATCACTTTCCGATCTTTAATTTTGCGGACACATACATTACAATAGGAGTGATTTGGCTTTTTGTGATCGCCATTTTTAAAATAGGTACCCCATGCAACAAACGACTCAAGTGATCCCTCTTCAAGTTTCCAAATGGACAAAGCTTCCACTTTTAGTGGATGTGTCTGAGATGGAAGCGTTGATTAACGAATTTGCTCCCTCATTTAAAATCTATAATGTGCAAAGTGTGTGCGCTAAAAATTCAGGCATCTATGAGATGGAAGATTTTTTAAAGGCGTATGGGCAGTATATAGGCTATTTAAAAAAAGGTGAAGTGCCACCTATAGGTGATCTTAGAGCGCTTCTCTCAGGGGTTTGGAGTGTGTCAGAAGAGGCGCTTTATTCTTTATCCGTGGATGAAAATCGGCATCTGATCAAACCGTGTAGCCCTGTGATTCAAACGCAGCACAACCTGATCCGCTACTCGAGTGAAGAAAAAGTTTTTCGTACACAAGTCTTTGGGAGTGAGGGGATTTATTGGGGCATTCAGATTGGGTTTCCAAATATCTTTCTCGACGCGAACACTGCGGAGATTAGCAAAACCCATCATTTTCCTAATATGGAGCTTTTTGCTGCGGTTCAAAAGTGGATGCGTCGTTATACCGTGCCTACACCATTTATCGTAGACGGACAGAAAACAAATGTCCCTATCCGCTTAGGCAAAAGTTGTTTTGATTGGATTAGGGCGCATCCACATCTCAAACAGCAGGGGATTGAAGTTGCTGGAGCATAAGATCCATAAGCTTTGTATTTCTCACCACCTCACACTTGCACTTGCAGAATCTTGTACAGGAGGTGCATTAGCTGCAAAGCTCACTGCGCTCCCCGATAGCTCTCTCTATTTTTTAGGGTCGATTGTTGCCTACGCAAACGAGGCGAAAAAAAAACTGCTGAGCGTCTCGAACTCCATATTGAGCACTTATGGAGCTGTTAGCGAGCAAACAGCGACCCAGATGGCTCAAGGCGCTGGCGCGGCTTTTGGGGCAGATATAGCACTTTCTGTGACGGGCATTGCGGGGCCAAGTGGAGGAAGTTTAGAAAAACCAGTTGGAACAGTGTGTTTTTCTATCTCGTTTAGAAAAGAGATAAAACGGACATGGAGAGCGCAGTTTCAAGGAAATAGGCAAGAGATTATTTTACAATCTATAGAAGAAGCGTTAAGCTCTATCTTAGAAGAAATCGGGAGTGCTCTCTAAATACAGCGGTGCAAAGATAAGCTTCTCTTGCCACAGAGACAAGAGAAGCTCTAATCATTGAATTAGTGGCAGCTATTTTCTTTGCAGCCTGCAGAAGCAATACGCCAAAGAGCAGCTCCGATGTAACCCCAAACATAACTTTGGATAATGCCAAGAATAAAGCTTGGAAAGTTCATCCCGCTAAATCCATAGAAAAAAATCTCCATGAATTTCTCATGAAGGTCTTGGTTGACAGGCCGTAGCCAGTACCAAGCAAAAAATACAATAAAAAATAAAGCCAGGAAAATTCCTACACGGTTTCCTGTTTTTAGCCAAAGTTTCATACCATCTCCATTCTAATTGGTTTCTATTAGCCAGTAATTTCCCTTCTATCAAACACATGGATCTTAAATCAAAGTTTTTTTTAAAAAAAACAAAAAAAAGAGAGATTAGAATTCAAATATGTTGAGAGTAAAAGAATTATACCAATTTGGAAAAACAACGTGTGTTTTCCGATTTGACATCAAAGAGATTCTTCAACTTCTTGGATTTGTCTTACGATCAGGTGTCCTTCTTTGATGGCTCTTTTGGTCTTGGAATCGCAGATGGCTTGATTGGTGGGTTGGTCTAACCAGAGAATCCATTGCGCGTTTTGATTGGCTTCTACGTTTTCTTCGGCAGCGTAGGCTTGAATATTATGTAGTCTTTTTTTCATTTTATCGAAACGTCGATCGATACACATATTGAATTTTCCGCAATGAGGACACTTAAATTCTTCATAGAGGGGCCAATTTGAGTGATCTTTTCCACACATACAGCTCACCTCGCTTGTACAGTAGATTTCCTCTTCACAAAAAGGACAACGACTCATT
>JAJACO010000081.1 GCA_022601475.1 Chlamydiales bacterium | reverse complement strand
TAATAATTAGTTAATTATATTTCTGATCCGAACGCTCAGTTGAGAGATCGCTTACTAAATAATTTCTTTATAAAATGTTCGGGCCTCAATTAGCACTCAAGGGCCGAATGAAAAAAGATATCACTTAATTATTTTTTTTTATAACCTGTCCATTCGAGGAGCTGTTCGCAAAAATTAACCCGAGGATGAAAATGAAAAAAGCACTTCTATTTACACTCATACTATTAGCATGCCCAAAAATGAGCTTAATCTATGCTAATCCCAGTTATAGTTATTGCTCAGATAACGATGACTGCGACTATTCTCCGACAAATTGTGGATGTGCTTACATCTCAGGTAAATTTTTTGTTACAGCAGATTATCTTTATTGGAAAGCGCACGAAGACGGGCTCGACTTTGCTATAGATGGGATCGGATCAGGAAATGGAACTCTGCCCAGTGATCAAGGAGAAATCTACGGTCTAAATTGGAAAGCAAATTCGGGCTTTAGAGTGGGAGCTGGTTATCTTTCTTCTTGTGAATGCAACGACATTTATGTGAACTACACAAAATATACAGGCGCAGCAAAAGGTTCGGTAGATCGACCCTTCTCTGTCCCTGTGGAAGCTAACTTATGGGCTACCTTCTCCGCCCCTGATGGAGGAGCTGTTTTTTTCTTTGGAAAAAGTGATTGGGACCTTGATTTTCAAACATTAGATTTAGAAGTTGGCTACACTTTGTGTTTTGGAAATTGCTATAGATTTCGCCCATTTGGCGGTATAGAAGCAGTGTGGACAAAAGATACGAATTTTATTAGTTACGATGATCGACCCGACGAAGATTTTTTCCAGACTGTTCACCATAAACAGGATTTTTGTGGTGCAGGACCACGTGTCGGCATCAATAACAACTGGAAAATATTCAATTGCTTTAGTTTATTTGCTGATACCGCAGTTTCAATAGTGTGGGGACATTACAACGTTGAGAGGTTCGATATTTTAAATGATGTGGTAGTCGTTAATACCAGTAATGAGTTTTCAACTCTAAGACCTCTGTTTGATCTTAAGCTAGGTATACAGTGGGAAACCTGCCTTTGGAATTGCCACCGTTTTTTTGTCAAAGCGGCTTTTGAAGACCAAATATTTTTAAAGCACAATCAATTTATAAGATTTATGGTAGGAGATTTCAATAACTCGTTTGATATTCCTAGAGGCAATGTCTTCAATATTAACGGCGATCTAAGTTTGTATGGTTTAACGCTGTCTGCCGGGATCGACTTTTAACTGACTCAATCGGTGTTAGAAAAGGTTAAAAGATCGATCAATTCAGAGCGGGTGAATTTCTTGAGCACAGCTTGAGCATCCGCTTTGACAACTTCCTCTAAAAGGCGCCCTTTGCGAAAAATCATCCGGTCAATCTTCTCTTCGATCGTGTTTTTGGTAATCAGCTTGTAGACTTGAACAGCCCATTTTTGACCCATCCGGTGCACGCGGTCAATCGCTTGATTTTCTCTCGCTGCATTCCACCACCTGTCATACATAATCACTACACTTGCAGAGGTGAGATCGATCCCTAAGCCGGCAGCCTGCAGAGATCCTATAAAAATAACGCATTCTGGATCTTCCTGAAAACGTCTCAACTCCTCACGTCGATCCACGGTATCTCCGCGGATTTGGGCGTATCCCCACCCCCGTTTTTTGAGGTAGTTTTCCATGATGTCTAGCATGTAGAGATACTGAGAAAAAACAACGACTTTTTGCTCACTGTCTCTAGCTTCTTCAAGCAGCTGCACAAATAAATCCCATTTACCCGAGGCGTATTTCTCAAAATTTTTAGGGTCTTTATGCACAAGGGCTGGATGATTACAAATCTGCTTGAGCTGTGAGAGAAGAGAGAAAACATGAATATAATTCACTTTAGTCTCTTGATCTTTTAGACCTGCAATCAACCCTTCTCGCGCCTGATCTAGAGCATTTTGATACAACGTGCTCTGCTCTTTAGAAAGCTCGCAAAAAGTGTGATCTTCACTTTTTTCCGGCAACTCCTGTAACACTTCTGTTTTGCGCCGTCTAAGGGTAAAAGGACGGATGAGTTGGGTTAAAAGCGCTTTTTTCTCCTCATCAAAATCTCTCTCAATGGGATTGACAAATAGCTCGCGAAATTTTGTAGTTCCCGGCAAATAACCTGGCAAAACCAAATCAAATAAAGATTTAAGCTCAAGCAAGCTATTTTCAATCGGTGTTCCCGTAAGCCCCAAATGCATTTTTGCTTGAATATGTTGTAGCGCTGCATGCACCCGGCTATGTGCATTTTTAGCCACCTGCACCTCATCATAAATGGCCAACTCAAAAGGAATTTTTTGCAAAGCTTGCGCTTCCATGCGCAAAACCCCGTAGGTAGTCAGCAAAACACTCTCTTTTGGAAGCCGTTTTAGTGTGCGCTTCAATCCATGAAAAGTGTGCACTTTCATTTTGGGCAAAAAAGTCTCGAGTTTATCTTGCCAGTGATAAATCACAGAGGTTGGACAAACAACGAGATAGCGCTTTTTTTCTTCTTTTTTTTGATTCAGTGTGGCTGCAATTAACGCCATCGCTTGGTGTGTTTTACCAAGTCCCATATCATCGCACAGCAGCCCTGAAAGACCATTTTTATAGAGAAAAAATAACCATTGTAAACCCATTTGTTGATAGAGGCGCAAAGTGCTTTTTAGACCTGTAGTATCAGGCGCCTCATGCGTGCTAAAGTCCCGCAGCTCCTGCATTAAACGGCGAGTGATTTGCCCCGCAGCAGATTCTTCTAAAGGCCCCAACAGCCCCATCGAGGCATCCAGGCGTATAAAATCCATTGTAGAGAGTTCAATTGTTTGCGCTTGCTTTTGGTAGGGTGATTTAAAGCCGTGAAGCCATTGAAAGTCCGAAGCGTGCAGATCAAGCATCCCCTCGGAAGAAAAATAAAACCGTTTTTTTTGTTCTAAAGTCTCCAGTAGCTCTGTAACGGCGATTTTTCCCTTCTCTGTTTGATAAAAAATCTGCGTTTTAAGCCCTCCATCAGCGGTGCGCACCAGATAATCCATCCGAAGATCTGTTTTTTGAGGGACGTGCATTTTAGGATCGAGTTTGAGGATGAATTTGTTAAGGGCGGGGAGTTCTGTTTCTAAAAAATGAGCCAACTTTCCAGAGCCAATCAGTGTTTTTTTGCTGTATTCTACCGGTAAACGCATCTGAGCTGGAAGTTCGCAAAAACCTAACTCTTCAATGTAGACAAATTCATCAAAGAATTGAACGGTTGCCTCTTTATATTCTGGTTTGAGCGTATAAACCGGTTTAATTTCCAAAGAAGTTGAAGATTTAACTTTGATTTCTAAACCACGCGATTGGATAGGAAGCACAGATGCAAAAAAATGAGGCAGCGATTCCAACTCTTCGCTATTGGATTTGATAAAACGAGAAATTTCTTCGGGGGCTACCTCGAGTCCCGGCTTTACAATCAGCCCTAAACGGGCATGTTTTTTGGAAAAAAAGCCTTGCCCTTTGTAAAACATCCAATCTCCAAAATCCATCGAATCGACAGATCCCCTACTCGATTTGGGATGAAAAACAAGTTGATTGTCCTCTTTTAAGCTATAACCTAGTTGAGATTCGATGCTAGCTAGATGTGTTTGATACCCCTCTTGCCCATTGAGCCAAATGCGATGATGATTGACAAAATGAGCAACCTCGGAAGAAACAAGGCTTTTTTCTGCCGTGTCAAATAAGACATCTTTGACTGCAAAAAATCCCTGGGTAGGCAAATAAATCCATCCTTCAAGTAAACACGCTTTTTTCTCGAGCAAATCATTTTTCTCAAATAAATACGCGCCAAAATGCCAGTTCCACTCATCGTCAAAATGCAACGTATACCTTAAAGAGCGTGGTTCTGGATCAATGGGAATAAATTTCGAAATAAGCTCTTGGCACGTTTCTAAAAACTCAGGAACAAGCTCTCCTACAATCTCATCTCGACCCAAGATAGAGTTCCCCTTTTTAGGATAAAATCCACTGTTTGGCAGGTAAAACCAATCCCCTACCGATCGCGCCGTATTTTTTTGAGTCATCTCTTTTGCAGAGAAGTGCTCAATTAAAAATCGCTTGTTTTGAGGGTCAAATCGAAGCGATTGAATTTTTTCTTCGGCTGCTTGAAACAAACGTAAAGAGCTGTTTATAGAATCTAAAAAGGGGAGCAATTGCTCTAAATCATCCCTTGCTAACCGACAATGAATCGAAAAAGTGGGAAAAACCGCTTCAAAAGAGGTGGGCAAGCCACTCTCATCTTCCTGAAAAACAACCGATTCTTTTCCGGACTGCTTAAGCAACCACTTTGCGAGATCAAACCAAACACTCAGCAGATAGCGAACAGTAGGGCTGGGTCTCCCCTCTTTCCACCTTGTAATTTCTTCTTGCGAAAGATTAGAAAATTTAATAGAGGTTTCGGGCGTTGCTTTGGGCCGCGCCATAAGTAGTGGAGATAACGCAGAAGCCTCTCCTCGAATCGAAAACTCTACTCCATTTTGATGAACAGAAAAACCCGCTTCTGTTTTTTGTAAAGCCGCATCAGCATACCCGCAATGATCGGCAATTAACATGCAGAGTTTGTTCCAAAAAGAGTTTTGAAAACGAAGATGTAGAGGGCGATGTTCCGCATCAAAAAGACTAAAATAGGCAATCGCAGCGTGCAGACAATGCTCTTGCTCCGAGGAGCAAGAGCAAAAAGCATCCTTGAGCTTATCTCCCTCATCAAATTGCAAAAAGGGCCAAAAGATCTCCCCACTCTGTGGATCTTCTACCTCCACCAAATAGGTCGAATCTGCAAAATCGATATCGCGTACACGCCCCTCTTTTAGGGCGTGCTCTGCGTCTTGCCGATAAGGTTTGAGCCATGCGTCCATAACTTTTCAGCATAACACACTAGAGACTATATACACATCCCACTTCAAACAAGGGCATTTTGGCTGCGCCCAAATTTAATGCTGAAAATAGGGTGCGTGTATGACAAGATAGGTCGCGACGCTCATCGCGATCACCCCATAAAAGATCCGCTTAGTCGGTTTAAACCCACCCAACTTGTGGATCAAATTGAGAATAGACAACACGATCAACGCGGGATAGCAAATTTGCAAAATAGGGCAAAGCAAGGCGCTGATTCCCTCAAAACGTAGAGTGGAGATCAATAAAGAGACACAAAGAGTCAATCCTAAAGCAACGCGGTAAGAAATTTTTTCTTTAAAAACTATTTTCTGCAAAAATTCAGCAACAACAGCCGCGAGCGCAATCTCTGTTGTCAAACAGGCAAAACAAACAGCCACACCCGCAATCATGCCAGCATAAGGCCCCAACAGTTGATAAGCCAAAGTGCCCAAAAGCTCGTGAGCAGCAATTCCTTCAAGTTCTTTACTATACCCAGCGGCTAAAAAGGAAAAACTAACATAAACTGTAGCCAATAAAAAGGCTGCAATCAAGCTCCCCTTAAAGGCAACTTTTAAAATACCAAATCCCTCATTATCAGAGTTTTGCTTATTGCCTCGCAGGCAGTTTAATACAACTGAAGAGAAAAAAAATGCTGCCAAAAGATCCATCGTATTGTACCCATCAAATAACCCTTTTGAGAACGTGCTCAAAGGAGCGTGTCTCGAAGCTTCGATAGGGGGCATTGCAAAAAGCCCTTTAACGGCAATGAGGCCTAAAGAAATGAGTAGAACTGGAGTGAGTACATACCCTAATAAAGTGAGTATCCGGGTGGGGCGACATGTAAATAAAAAAATTAATAAACAGCTTACCACACTAAAGCTCAGTAAATTTACACCCTTAATAGATTCGATACCAAAGGCACCTAAGGTAGAATATGAGATCGTAATACAGCGAGGAATCCCTCCAAAAGGACCAATCACTGCCAAGATTGTGGCGATGACAACAAAGCCGGGTATAGCTCCAATACGCTTAAAAAAAGAGAAGTAATCTCCGCGATAAAGAATCATCGATAAAAGTCCCATTAAAGGAACAAGAACGGCTGTGAGGATCAAGCCCACAATTCCATAAAAGTTTTGTCCTTGAGCAAACTGCCCAAGAGCTAAAGGGAATACGATATTCCCCGCCCCAAAAAACATGGCAAACATCGCCAATCCTGCAGACCAAACGGCCGATTTTTTATATTCTGTAGTTTCCATTCCTAACTCCAAAACTCAAACTGGTTAAAATTATAACATATTACTCGCTTTGTAAGCTTGTAATTTCAAATTAAAAAATAGTTGTAATAAATAAGTATAGACGTCCCCTAGGGGACAATAATGAAAAAGAAGACAGAAATTGAAGAAGATGCTTGATTCATACCCTCGAGTATACAAAACAGCAACCTAAAACAAAAGGAATATTTAGCGTAGCATTCGATCGAATGCAAGCTTGAGTTGTTCAACGGTCTCAGATATGTTGCAAATGAAATGGGGCTACCAATGCTGTCAATTTAAGAGCAC
>JAJACO010000080.1 GCA_022601475.1 Chlamydiales bacterium | reverse complement strand
TTCAGGATCTAGGATTTCTTGAATTTTTTCTTGATGCCCGTCGCTAAGACGGCGCACAAATATCTTAAATGTATCATCCATGATCTTTCACCCTAAAAACAAGAAATTTTACTCGGCATACAATTTATAAACCAGTTTTTTTGTGGAAAAATGCAGTTCATTTTGGTACACTCCATCATAATGTTATTGAATTCTTGGAATAGAAGAGAAAATCAAAAAAATGTTTTATACCTTGTCGACTCAAAAAGCACCAGGCCCACAGTTTCATTCCCTTCTATTCCCCTCCACTGAAAAGGTGACCCAATGGAAAATGATTTATTACTTAACGTCGAATCTAAAGAGATTCGTTATGCCCATTTAAAAGGGGGATTGCTCGCTGACCTCATTATTGAACGTAAAAAAGCAAGACAGCTAACCGGAAATGTTTATCGAGGCAAAGTTACCAATATTCTGCACAACATCCAATCGGCCTTTATCGACATCGATGAGGGAGAAAATGGATTTATCCATATGTCCGATATTTTGGAGAATACTAAAAAATACGAACAGATGTTCGATATGGATTTTGACCTCGACTACGATATTCAAACAGTCGATGTGCGCAAACAAAAAAAGCTCAACATCGAAGAGGTTCTTAAAATCGATCAACCTGTCCTCGTGCAGGTAGTTAAAGAGCCCATCGGCTCAAAGGGAGCACGCCTCACCTCCAATGTATCGATTGCAGGACGCTATCTTGTGTTGCTCCCCAACTCTCCTCATCGAGGCGTTTCGCGTAAAATTGAAGATCGTGGCGCACGTGACCGGCTCAAAAAACTCATCAGAGCGTTTGAAATGCCGCATGATATGGGATTAATTTGCCGTACGGCAAGCTGTTTGGCGAGCACCGATTTGCTCATTGACGAAGCGCATGAGCTTTTGGAGACTTGGAAAAAAATCATGGAAAAATTCGATGATTCCAACAAGCCCACTCTGCTCTTTGAAGAATCCGATATTCTAAAACGGGCTGTAATGACATGCGTCGATAAAAAATACGACAGACTGCTGATCGATGACTTTGATGTCTATCAAACATGTAAATTCTTGTATAAAAAATTTAGCAAAGAACATCCCTTACGCATCGAGTATTATAGAGATAAAACTCCCATGTTTGAGCGCTTTAATGTGGAGCGAGAAATCGACAAGGCGACCCGCAGAAAAATTTGGCTCCCGAGCGGAGGGTATTTGTTTTTTGATCGCACAGAAGCGATGTACACCGTAGATATAAATTCGGGACGTAGTTCGGGTTCTTCTTCAGCAAAAGATGTAGAAGAAACCCTTGTACGCATCAACTTAGAGGCGGCTCAAGAAATCGCCAGACAGCTAAGACTGCGCAATATTGGCGGACTTGTGATCGTGGATTTTATCGATATGCGTACACGCAAAAATCAAAGACGGGTGTTGGATCGACTCAAAGAATTCATGAAAGAGGATTCAGCTAAGTGCACCATTCTTGCAATGAGTGACTTTGGGCTTGTTGAAATGACTCGACAGCGTAATCGCGAATCTTTAATGCAAACGCTATTTAAAAGCTGTCCTTATTGCCACGGAAGTGCTCTGATTAAAACACATGAAAGTGTTGTGATCGAAATTGAAAGAGCGCTTAAAAAAGCGATCCACTGCAGCGAGCAATTTGGCCTTAAGCTTATTATACACCCTGAGCTATATCAATTTATAAAACAGAGTGGTGAATATGAATTTCTCAAGACGCTCTGCCAACAATTCAAAGCAAAACTTGAAATGGAAACATATGATACATTGCATCTCAATGATTTTCAGATTTTTTCTACCGTAACAAAAGAGCTAATAGAGACATAATAATGGGATTTGAAACAACACTTAATCAAACATATGAAGAAGGAGATTTACCCGAATCTGTGTTTGAAAATTTTCAAAGCCTCTACACAAGCTACAGAAGTTCGATGATCCATAGCGGATTTAATATGGACGAGTACGACCATCTTTTTTATTCCTTACTCGATCTTGTCATGAAGCAACTGAGAGAGCCTTGTACGTTTGAGCACTTCCATAAAAGAATTGAAAATCCGTATGATTACCACCGTTTTGGAAAAGAATTCATCCGCCCTCTTGTAGATGAAAAACGCTCCTTTATTCATCACGCCGATAACGTAGAAAAAATGGAAGCGCAAGTGCGTGCCGGTGAAAACGTGATTTTGTTTGCCAACCATCAGACAGAGGTCGATCCACAGTTGATGTGTCTGATCCTTGAAAAAGCACATCCAGAATTTGCCTCAGAGGTGATTTTTGTAGCAGGAGATCGAGTCGTCACAGACCTACTGGCAATCCCCTTCAGCCTGGGATGTAATCTATTATGCATCTATTCCAAAAGACATGTGGATAATCCTCCTGAGCTAAAAGCTGAAAAATTACAGCACAACCAACGGACGATGAAGCAAATGAAAGAGCTTTTAATCCAGGGAGGAAAGTGTATCTATATGGCTCCAAGCGGGGGGCGTGATCGTCCCAATCAAGACGGAGAGGTTGTTGTAGCTCCCTTTGATCCTCAAAGCATCGAAATGTTTAGACTGATGGCTAAACAAGCGAAAACCCCCACGCACTTTTATCCTCTCTCTCTTGTGACTTTTGATATACTTCCCCCGCCCCAAACAATTGGTACAGAGCTTGGAGAAACACGCTTAGCCAAAAGAGAAGGAGCCTTGTTCGCTTTTGGAGACGAAATCGATATGGACACCTTCCCCGGCTCAGACATCACCGATAGACACGCAAAAAGAAGTGCCCGTGCGATGTATATTTGGAACCTTGTCAAAAGTCAGTATAACTTATTAAAATCCCAAAACTCCTAAAGGGAGCTTTCTATGAAAAAATGTATCTTTCTCTCTCTTATCAGCTGCTCTGCACTCCTTTTTGCAGAGGAACAGCTCCCCTATACCGTTGTAGAGGATCAAAACCAACTCACTATCCAAACACCTGATTTGGCTTCTCAAAAAACACGTAAACTCCGATTGGACAATGGACTAGAGGCCTTATTGATCTCCGATCCAAACACTCACCAATCTGGGGCTGCCCTCTCTGTCAATGTAGGAAGTTGGGAAGATCCAATCGATCGCCCAGGCATCGCGCACTTTGTGGAGCACTTGCTTTTTTTGGGAACCGAAAAATATCCTGAAGAAGAAGGATATACCCGTTATCTAGACGAGAATGGTGGCTCGCGTAACGCTTTTACCATGTCTGATCGCACCGTCTATATGTTTTCTGTGAATAACAATGGGTTGTTAGGCGCGCTTGACCGTTTTGCGCAGTTTTTTATTGCGCCTCTTTTTACCCCCTCTGGCGTAGACAGAGAATGCAAAGCGATCCATCAAGAATTTTGCAAAGATATTCCTCTCGATCCTTGGAGAGTACAGTACGTCAAAAAAGAGCTCGCGAATAAAGAGCACCCCTTTCATCGCTTTAGTATTGGTAATCAAGACACTTTGGCCAAAATTTCTCAAGATGAGGTCAAAAGCTGGTATCGATCGCACTACAGTTCTAACTTGATGCATCTGGTAGTTTACTCCTCCTCCGACCTAGACACCCTTGAAAAGGAAGTTGTCACTCTCTTCTCTCCTATCAAAAATCTCAATTTAGAGCCTTCTGCCCCAACAGCCACTCTTCACGACGATTCTAAACCACCTCAACTCGTTGTGATCAAACCGTATCAAGACCTTCAGGTGATCGAACTCTCCTGGGAAATCCCAAGATTTTATGGCGCTGATAAAGCTCTGCATACAGAAAAACTACTGGGCCACATTCTCGGCCACGAAGGCTCTACCAGCCTTTTAGCCCAACTGAAAAAAGAAAATTTAGCAGAAGGTCTCGGTGCGGGCGCCTCGCGTGTTGGCAATGACCAGTGTGTTTTTACCCTCTCTATCCACCTCACCTCAAAAGGAATGGAAGAGTATGAAACAGTGATTCAAAGATGCTACGAGACAATTGCCCACCTCAGACAAAATGGCATCCCTCGCTATATCTTTGACGAAGTGAGCAAAACCGAGCAACTCCAATACTCTTTTCAATCACGAGAAGAAATCTTCGAGCTTGTGTCCGATCATGCAATGAATATGATTGATGAATCACTTGAGTCGTATCCTCATCAAACACTCATTCCTACGGCCTACTCTCCGCAAAAAACAGCAGAGCTTTTAGCTGTTCTAACACCTCAAAACTGTCAATACACGCTCGTTGGACATCCTAAGCTCACCCATCATCTCCCCACTGCCAAAGAGCAATGGTTGGCTGTTGAATACACTGTGGTGCCACTGGCGGCTAGCAAAATTAAGCAATGGAGCTTAGCACGATCGCACCCTCAGATTGCACTGCCAAGACCTAACCCCTATCTGCCAAAACAACTTGTACTTTCTGAAAAAACAGAAAGCGCTTCCACTCTAATCCCAAGTCCAAAACTCGTCGTTGATGAACCACTTGGAAAAATATATAGCAGCAAAGATGGACGTTTTTTAGTGCCTGAGATCAACTGGCACTTCACCTTTAAAACACCCCATATCTCAGATGCAGATCCAATCTCTCACGTGCTGGCTGATTTGTATTGCCACTCTATCCAAGAGCAGCTAAATGCTATCTCTTATGAAGCGATGATTGGAGGTTTGAGCTTTTCTCTTCAACCCAAGCATGAATCCTTGGAACTGGTAGTGCAGGGCTATGGAGATAAAGCGCCCGAGTTTTTAGAAACGATTGTACAAACGATGAAAACATCAGGCCCCACAAAAGAGCAGTTTGATCTCTATTACGAATCGCTAGCACGTGATTACATCAACTCTCTTTACCTCAGTCCTCTCAAACAAGGAAGCGACCTTTTAATGGACATTTTGTACAAAGATCACGCTGGTCTTGAGCAGAAAAGCGCAGCTCTACAACAAGTGACCTATCCACAAGCGCGCAATTTTTGTCTCTCTCTCCTCAGTGAATGCTACGTTCAAGGGACACTATTTGGAAATATGCCAGAAAATCAGGCAGAGCACGTATGGGATCTTGTCAAAAATACTATCGATGCAAAACCCTATGCACTAGAAAACCATGCCCTAATCGAACTTGCCAGCTTGCCCTCTAATAAACGTCCCTCACTTTTGACAATCCAAACAGAACACCCAGCCAATGCGTTGATTTTAACAACGGACTGCGGCAGCTTCTCATTTAAAAAACGTGCTGCGCAAGAAATTCTTACAAAAGGACTTGAAGAGCCCTTCTTTAGCGAATTGCGCACCAAACAGCAAACCGCCTATATCGTCACCAACTGGTCTCAAGAACTAGAAAGACACCTGTATTCTTTTTTTGCCATTCAATCAAGCTCTCATGACACTCGCGATCTACTCGCCCGCTTTGAGCTTTTTTTAGAGAGCAGCATGCAGCATCTAACAGACAAGGTGATCCCCAAAGAACGCTTTGAATCTATCCGTGCAGCCTATATCCATCAACTGGGTAATCCCGCAGATAATCTAGCCAGAATGGGCAGCTTGCTGCATCTGTTAGCGTTTCAATACGATGGAGATTTTCAGTGGCTGGATAAAAGAATCGCTGCTTTTGAAGAACTCACCTATGAAGAGTTTGTGCAACATGCGCATGAGTGGCTTGGCAAAGAAAATCCGCGCCGTTTAGCATTGTGTGTCAATGGAGCTCTCCCCCAAAAAGAGAGATTTTCCTATAAACAGATCTCCTCAAAGGCAAAAATTCGCTCTCAAATTCATTACGAAAGTAGAGAGACCAAAAATCTTGATTGAGCCAAGTTAAGATCGTTGAACGACACAAAGTTTGAGTTGTTCAACGGTCTCAGCCTATACTTCAACAAAAAATGATGCCCGTCTCAAATAACTGGGCGTAAACAATGGTATCCTATTCAAGCAAGCAAAGCAACTGCCAGTCTATACAACGGCTCAATTTTGATTGAGCAATGGCCTAGAGCTTTTGCAAGGCAGCGACGCCGTTGGTTTTGAAGAAGTCGTCTCCAACCTGGGGTCCAATAGAGGAGCATCCAATAATCGTCGTCATGCAATCGTTAATTTTGTCTGAACATCTTGTACTATCACTGGTAAATATGAACTTACCATCAAGCATCCAAGTGCATGTCATTAGTGTGGCTACATCTAATACACTTGGTATCTCGCATTCATATTGGCTAACCATATCTTGTTGCTCGATGAGAGTTCTTGCTCGACTGTCCATAAGGATATTGTTCGTAATCAGCACGGTATAACTTGTATTCGTAGCTAGGGAAGCAAGCTGATTTTTGAACACATTTCGGACAGATTTAAAAAACCTGCCGTTGGACTTCTGCGATCCTGCAATATAAGAAATTTTATTAAATGAAAGGTTTTTGGGAAGAGTTAGAAGAGTGAATCCCGCATCACCTTCTATAGACAAAGAAGAAAATTTTTTCAGTGTGAGATCGTTGCATAACTCAAGCTTGGTATCGTTTTGGAACCTTTTTGCCCCATTTGAGAGATCTCTCTCTCGCTGTACCAATGTACTATCTTCGTTCGAGATCCCCCAACTGCC
>JAJACO010000008.1 GCA_022601475.1 Chlamydiales bacterium | reverse complement strand
TTCTGCATCTATCATGTCATCTTCTATTTTTTGAAATAAGATAGAGGGTTTAGGAAGTTCTAAATCCACCTGTAATGGAGTTTCAAGCAGCGACTTCCATTGAAGCTCATTTAACTGGGTTGAAAATCCGAGCATCTCCCAAATTCTTTGCGCCGATTGAGGAATCAGCGGAAAGCTCACACACGCTAAAGTTTTGAGACACTCTAAACAAAGAGCAATTGTTGTTTCCATAACAGGACGGCGCTTTTCTTCTTTAGCATCTTTCCATGGCCTTTTGGCATCAAAATAGGCGTTGCCCGTTTGAGCCATTTCCATCACAAGTTGAGAGGCTTTGCGCAAACGATGAGAAGCGTATGCCTCTTCAATGTCAAGAGTGAGTCTGTTGAGGTCGTTTAAAAAGCGCTCATCCTCCTCTTCTAAGGCGTGCATCTGTGGAACTTTTTTGTCGCATTGATTTTGTGCAAAAACAAGCACACGATTGACCAAGTTGCCATACTTACCCAAAAGCTCCGCATTACAACGAAGTTGAAAGTCCTTCCACGTAAATTCTGAATCGCCCGTTTCAGGAGCATTTGCAGCGATTGTATAGCGAATTTGATCAGAGTGATACCGCTTAAAAAAATCGTCTAAATCAATGAACCAGCCATCTGATTTGCTAAATTTTTTGCCCTCGAGGTTATAAAATTCGTTGGCCACAAGATCATCTACAATTTTATAGGGCTGATTTTGTCCCATAACCATTGCAGGAAAAAACAGGGCGTGGAAAGGGATATTATCTTTTCCTAAAAATTGGACATACCTAGTTTGAGGATCGCACCAATACTTTTTCCAAGCATCGGGCTGTTTTATTTGATTTGCCCACTCTTGGGAGGCACTTAAATAGCCGATGGGAGCATCAAACCACACATAAAAAACCTTTCCTGCAGCCTCTTTTAAAGGGACCGGCACTCCCCATTCAAGATCTCTTGTGATTGCGCGTGAGCGGATCTCCTCGAGATACGCTTTGGCAAAATGCGTGACATTACTCTTCCAGGGGCGCGCTTCAATAAAGGCTGCGAGCTTCTCCTGAAACTTATCAAAAAGCAAAAACCAATGAGTCGTTTTGCGCCGCACAACCGCAGCCCCCGTGAGCTTGGAGCGAGGATGTTTTAACTCCATCGACTCGTAACTTGCTCCACATTTTTGGCACTCATCGCCCCTAGCTTCTTCAAAACCACACCTAGGACATGTTCCGACCACATAGCGGTCGGCCAAAAACCTTTGATCATCCTCAGAATAGAGCTGCTCGGTCTCTTTTGATTCAATATATCCATTATTCTGAAGATCAACAAAAAACTGCTGCACAAGCGGAGCGTGCTCTTTGCACGTTGTGCGCGAAAAATGATCAAATTGAATTTCAAGCCGCTCAAAAAATTGACAATTGAGGGCATGAAAAAAATCGGTATGCTCTTTAGGGGTGCGTTTAGCAAGCTCTGCACTCAGAGTAATGGCGACTCCATATTCATCCGAGCCACAAATATAGAGCACATCGGACCCCTGCAGTCTTTCAAAACGGGCATAGCAATCAGCCGGCAAATAAGCACCGGCAATATGCCCAAAATGAAGTGGACCGTTAGCGTACAGAAGTGCCGAGGTGATTAGAACTTTTTTCCGTTGCATTTTCTTCCTCTAGTTCATCTTCTTCATCTTCCTGAAGCAAATCATGCCCCGTTGCAATAGTTTCTAACACATCTACAGCAGGATTAGAGTCAACCCCCTCTCCCCGATGTACTTTTCTAGTCGCCATATCGATTGCATAGGTGACAAGTACAAAAGGGTTGTCAAAGCGATCGTTGAGCTTTTCATTTGTTAAAGTATCTTTTAGTGCCATACATTATCTCCGTTTATGTTCTTCTGCAACAAAAATGCTGCGAAGGATTTGGTACGTAATCTCTAAATCATCATTGATGATTTGATAGTCATATTGATCCGCTAGAGCCATCTCTTGTTTGGCCCACAAAAGACGCTCTTGTATTTTATCTTCGCTCTCAGTGCGTCGCTTAAATAATCTGCGACGAAGCTCCTCAAAGGAAGGAGGAGAAATAAAAATATAAACCCCAGGAACTTGAGATTTAATTTTCATCGCACCTTGAGTATCTATCACAAGCACCACATGCTTGCCTTGCGCTTGTAATTGCGCTACCTCTTCCTTACGCGTTCCGTAGTCATTGCCAAATACTCTGGCATACTCTAAAAATTCGCCCGCTTCAATCTTCTGTTCAAACTCTTGAGTAGATATAAAATCATAGTGCTTACCTATCACCTCACCCGGACGAGGCTCACGGGTGGTTGCTGAGCAGCTCTCGGCAATGTCATCTGCAAATTCAGCCAAAATCATCTCCACAAGCGTTGATTTGCCCGTTCCAGCAGGTGCACTAATGACAAAGAGTAAGCCTTTGTCTTTGTTTCCCAATATCTTTTTACTCATTTGTCCTATTCAATATTTTGAATCTGCTCGCGCATTTTTTCG
>JAJACO010000079.1 GCA_022601475.1 Chlamydiales bacterium | reverse complement strand
GGTAATGGTATACATTGTCTACATCATCGATCACCAACCGATTGTCACGCTGAATTTGTGTGACTGTGCGTCCCAGTTTTAAGGTCACATTCTCCCGCTCTGTTTTTCTGTAAATGGTCTCTTCGGGTTTTCCAAACCAGAGGCTTTTAGAAAGTGGGGGGCGATCATACGGCGGGTAGTCTTCCTGGCTGATAATACAGATGCTTCCGGACATGTCGTGCTCGCGGATGCCGCGTACCGCTGCATCCGCTGTCATTCCACCCCCGATAATTAGATACGTATACTGTTCCATCTATCCTCCACGTCTCATCATTGTAGCTGCTTCTTGATCGCTGAGCCACCTTTTATTTTGAATGAGGTAATTGATCTGAAAAAGGGCGATGTTTTCATCGAGATCTTGCGCTTGGTTTTTAGCTGCGTGGTAGTATAATCCAATGTATTCAATGCCCGCTTGATCCATCCATTCTTGGACAGATTCATGATGATAATAGGAATTATCTACAAAAATCACCCGTTTTGGTTTGAGTTGTGTTTTTTGCAAAAAATACACGAGCGCTTCTCCTTTGGGGATAGACCCCGTGCAAAAAACTCCTTCTATAAAGACAGGTGGGTGCGCTTTTTTGGAATACTTTTTAAAGGTTAAGTGCTTGAGCTTTGGAAAAGCTTGCTTAAAGTCCATTCCAAAGCATTTTAGTTCTTGTTTTCTCCAAAGCTCTGTTTTGTCGATGCATCCATATGTACCTGGTCGAAGTGCTGTGAGGCAGAATGTTGTGATGTTGTTGTCTTGTAGTTTATGAATCAAGTCGGGAGCTTTTTCATCGATAAGATGGAGTTTTCTTTGAACGAGAATCAAGCTCACTAAATGCTTGATCTCAATCGCAGAAAGGTGAGGAGCTTGAGATTTAATCAATCCTGCCAAGCACCGTTTGCCGCACGGATGGAGTAAAGCGTCATTCGGCATAAGGAGTGTTTCATCAAAATCAAAGAGTACATAATCTTCAGCGCTTAGATTGGGAATCATCTGCTCTAGGGGTTGAAGAGTTTCAATTTCGATGATTTCTGCAAAGCCAGAAATGCATAAACTGGTAAGTATAAATAAGAAAAACCTCATTGCCTTAATCTTCTCCTTATCCTATGGTCCTTAGGAATTGATAGAACTCTAAAACTCAATTTTAACACGGTTTTTTTATTTAAATGGAGAAAACAATGAAAAAAAATATATTAATGATTTGTGCTCTTTTAACAGGCGCAACTATTTTTGGATCTCAATCTAATCAAGAAGTGGATGGAGAACTGTTCCTGAACTCTTTTATTGAGACTGAATTGCAAAAGGTTGAGAATCAAACAGTTCTGGATGCCGGAACCGGCCTTGCTCCTAGGGTCATTGCAGCCGCAAAAAATGGCGCTAAGGTGTGCGCAGTTGGAACGCAAAAAAAGATGCTCGATCAAGCTAAAACAGTGGCTGAAAAAATGGGGGTTGAGAGTCAGGTCTCTTTTACTCAAGTAGATATGGAGTCTTTGCCTTACGGGGAGCAGCAGTTTGATAGAGCTTTTTGTGTCCATGTAGGCACAACTCTTCCCTCAACTATGCATTTGGTTTCACAAGATCAATATCAGGTCATTGGCATGGGAGCGCATTTTCGTGAACTTTCGCGTGTTTTAAAAGAGGGAGGGCGTCTGCTTGTTGCCGCACCAGCCTCTTATGATGTGGTGTTTACAGATGGAACACTCTCTGAGACAGAAGCGTCCAAAAAAATTAAGGATGCTCTTGCGCAAATAGAAGGAAGTGAAGATAGCGCTGAAATCACTAAGCACTTATCTGGTTTGGATGGAATTTTACGCGCCACTTTTGTTTTTCGACATGGCGAACTTAGACTTGTTACGGATCAAAAAGATCTAAAGATCGGAGAGACTATTTGGTGTAAAGTGCCAACAGGTGTGACATCTGATTATTACCACTCTGAGGAAGAGTATCTTGTAGCGATCAATAAGGCGGGTTTAACATGTGAAGAAATTAAGCGTCCTTGTTTTTTTGGTGGTGTAAAATATAGGATGTGGAAAGAGTCTCAGTCAGAAGAGAATCGATCTCTGGGTGAGGCGTACATCAACAATAATCCATTTACGCTCTACTATGTAGTAAAAAATACATAAATAGCTCTTTTTTGCTGGGCCCTAAGGGGCCTGGCAGGTTAATACAGCAGCTCCCAAAAGGTGTCCGCGGCGCAAATCATCCAATGCCTGATTAGCATCTTCTAAGGAATAAGTAGAGATGTGCGTTTCAATTGGAATTTGGGGAGCTAAGGCTAAAAAATCCTCCCCATCCTTACGCGTGAGATTTGCAACCGAGCGTAGAATGCGCTCTCCCCACAAAAGATGATAGGAGAATGTGGGAATATCGCTCATATGGATGCCTGCGCATACAACAATACCTCCCTTTTTTACAGAGTGTAATGCTTTGGGTACAAGAGAACCTACCGGCGCAAAAATAATGACAGCATCTAAGGGGAAGGGAGGCTCTTCATTTGTACTGCCCGCCCAACTCGCGCCGCAGCTTTTGGCAAATTCCTGACCTTTGATATCTCCCGGCTTTGTAAAAGCATAAACTTCTCCCTCTCTATGGTTTACAATCTGAACGAGTAGGTGTGCAGAAGCGCCAAATCCATAAAAACCAATGCGTTTAGCACCCGCTGTCATTCGGAGTGCTCGAAATCCAATTAGCCCTGCGCATAGCAGTGGAGCTGCTTGCGTGTCGGAATAAGAAGTGGGAATTGGAAAAGTGTACTTCGCGTCTGCTAAGCAATATTCGGCAAACCCTCCATCTATCTGGTAGCCTGTGTAAACGGCGTGGTCGCAAAGATTCTCATGTCCTGATTTGCAATAGTCGCACACACCGCAGCTCCCGCCTAGCCAGGGCACTCCTACGCGCATTCCTGGTTTGCATGTGTTCACCTCGCTGCCCACTTGCTCAATTTTGCCTACAATTTGATGTCCCGGAACGAGTGGAAGCTTGGGAGAGGGGAGTTCTCCATCGATCACATGTAGATCTGTGCGACAGATCCCACAGCAAGAGATTTTGATTAAAACTTGCTTGGGACCTGGCTTAGGAATGGGGATGTTTTTTAATTCCAGAGGCTTGTGTGCCCCGGTTAAGAGCATCGCTCGCATCGTATCACTTATGTGTTAATCTCTCTTCTTCGATTTTCTTTTTAATGGATTCGGGCATCACCAATCCATTTTTTGCATACCATGCAATTGGATCATTTTTTAAATGATTGATCATCACAGGCAGTGTTTTGTCCAATCTATGTTGAGGTTCCCATTTTAAAATCTGTTTGGCCTTTGAGATATCTAGTTCATAGTGATCATCGGCTAAGTCGATCATCCACGGCTCGATAAAGTCATTTTTGATAATAGGAGTATGATTTTCCACCCAAGCGCCCACTTTGGCTAAGTTTTTGGGAATGGAGTGGGTTGAGATCTCTTTTCCATTTAATAGAGAGCTAATCTGTTTTTGCAGAGCGTTGTAACTCAGAGTATTTCCCTCTCCAATCAATACTGTGAGCTCTTCAGGAAGCTCCTTTCGTAAGTGAACGCATTGAGTAATTGCACTCACAAGGTCATTCATGTGCATAAAATCCGATCCATGATTCATGTCTCCGGCAAAAAGGTGCGCATTCATTTGGTTTTCGTAGATGCGCTGAATTTGATTTGAAATGGGGATAGAATGGCACTCATCATCATAAACACCTGCAATGCGTAAAATCACCGCAGGAATATTTCCTCGCTCTTCATGAATGACCTTTTCAGTTCTCACTTTGGATTGAGGGTAGGCCCATTTAGGCTCGATGGGAGATTCTTCGTTAATTTTAAATCCAGGTTTAGAAGGAGCGTGCACAAGCATAGTACTCGAAAAAATGAACTGATCAACGTTAAATCCCTGCAAGCCCCGTAATAAACGGCGCGTTCCCTCTACGGTGATTTTGTCATATAGCTCATTATGCTTATTATTAAAGCTGTAGTAGGCGGCTAGATGGATAACAGCTGAAATATGATTTCCATAAAAATTACGGATATGTGTTAGAGCTTGATGTACACTCTCGTCAGAGGAGATGT
>JAJACO010000078.1 GCA_022601475.1 Chlamydiales bacterium | reverse complement strand
ATGTTTTATGTCGGACTGACACGTCATGTGAAGAAAGCTGAATTTTATATATCAGAATCAGATTCCAAATATTTATCAGACCTAAAAAGACAAGCATTCCAAACCAACATACGTGACTCTACCCTTGATTATCAAACTCAATCGGAACTCAACAGAGATCAAATGAAATCTCAACAAAACAAGAAAATAGAACAGCTTAAGTCTTCCGAATCCTTTACAAAAAAAATAAAGGGATGGGGCTTATCCGGATGGGATGGAATGCGCTCAAAAACCTCCGAAATAGTGGAGAAATATAATGACCGTAAATCAAATCAAGCCTTTTTCAATCCAAATTTAGAAAAAAATGAAGATATAGGAAAAGGTGTCAAAGAGGTTCTAGTTGAAGAAGAGATATCTATCAATAGAAAGGAGATCCAGTCTGAGTTTAAAAGAGCTCTTGAGGTCAGTGAAAATACCATGTATCCAAAAACCGTAAAGTCAACAAATAGAGTTGATTGGAGTGAATTTCCAGAATCAAAACGAAATGTTTTTAGCAATTACTTCAAAAGTATCGATAAAGCTTCCTTGCTCTATACCATTGTCAAATCTGAAGAGAAAGGGGAGAGAAGTGCTTATTTTCAGGACTGGCAAGAAGCGTGTAAAGATAGAAATGCTTTGGCTTATGAAGTTTTGCGTTCTTTTAAGCTAAAAGAACTTCGCACTGTTTTGAAGGGTAAAAGTTTGGAGATTTTGCAAGAGAGATCGACAAAGCATGATATGCAGCTTCAGAGAAAAGAAAATTCTCTCATTGACTTAGATACCAAACTAAAAGAAAACATGGATTCTCTCTTACATAAGCTTTTCCCTGAGGGACCAACTAGAAAAGATAGCAAGGGATTGAGATTTGGAGCAAAAGGATCGCTAGTAGTCACATGTACAGGGTCAAAAACAGGCAGTTTTTTTGATTTTGAAAACCAAGAGGGAGGAGGACCGATTCAGTTGATTCAGAAAAGACTTTTTTCCTCTCAACCAGAGGCCATTGCATGGGCCAAAGACTTTCTTGGAGCATCTAGGGATCTACCTGTTCCTACTCAGTTTTCTTTTCAAAAGAATATGGACAAAGAGCAGGAATGGGTCTCTCTTAAACCCAATCCAAATAAACCTGCACCGTCACTAAAAGAAACATCTAAAGGACTGAGCTTTAATTATACTGAAACTGCGCGGTATACCTATCGGGATGAAGATGGAAAAGAGCTTTTTCATGTGCTTCGTTTAGAAGATAAACAACAATTAGGAAAAAAGATCGTTTTACCATTGAGTTATGGATACTACAAGGGGAATGAAGAAGATGCTCAGTGGAGTTTGAAAGGATATCAATCAGAGAAAAGACCTCTTTATAATCAACAGTTGTTGAAGGAACATCCCAATGCCAAGGTTTTGATCGTCGAAGGGGAGAAGGCTGCGGATGCTGCCTCGAAGATCTTTCCCAGAGAGAAGATCATTTGTTTAACTTGGAGTGGGGGAGCAGGAGCAGTGAGTAAGAGTGACTGGAAACCATTACGCGGTAGAGATGCGATCATTTGGCCTGATAATGATAAGGCTGGTTTTGAGGCTTCAGATTCTATTTATAAAGAGCTTAGAGAAATTGGTGTTAAATCTTTGAGGGAGGTTGATAGACTGAATCACCAAGTCCAAAGTCACCAAGAAAAAAGACCTGATCTTCTTCACCAACGCATTGATTCCAGTTGTCAATGAGGCTTTTATTCATCTCATCAACCATTGTATAAGGACGACCAGCATACTTGATGATATTTTTGTGTGAGAAGTGAGTGTCTGAAATAAACCATCGTTTCATATTTAAGCTCAGTGTTTGTGTAGAAAATCATTAAAGTCGATAATGGAAGAAAAAAAATCACTTTCCAAAACAGATTCATCAACACCATTCACATGAATTAAAACAGGTCTTATCGACATGTTTTTAGGAAGAGCTAAGCTTTTAATTTTCTGTTTAACTTCATCAATGATGCTTTTTGTAATTTCCCTAGCGTTAAATTTGATTTCGCATAGATAACAGGTTCCAAATTTTGTTTGGATCATGTAATCAATTTGGCATCCTTGTCGATCATTCGCTTTACGCTGAAAAAATGGATTATCATTTACAATTTCAGAAGGATCGATACCAAGGATTTTCTGTACCGTTTTTCGATTGCTAAGGACAAGGTTTTCAAACTGAAGTCCCATCGCAGATTGCCATTGAGGCAGTAGTTTCAGCCCTTGCTTTTCAATTTTCTTTTTGTTCGGTTCAATATATTTGAGATAAAATCTTAAATAATTATCCTTGAGCCGAAAATGGCTCAATTTCGAATCTAGACCCGTCTTAAGATGCCAGGTAAAATCGCGAGAAACAAAGCCTGCCGTAACGAGGTCTTCCATGTATTCTGAAACCAGGCTATTTTTTTCAACTTTCAAGGCTGTATAAATATCTTTAAGCTCACAAGGTCCCTCAGAAAGTCTTTTAACGATAGTTTTGTAGGTAGTGGATCTGGAGGAGAATAAATCTGAAAAAATTCTTTCAAACTCACTAAAAAGAAAACCTTCTTTTCGAAAACATAATCTTTGGATATTTGTCTCGGCGCTTTGATTTGGCAAAATTTCTTCAAGGTAGCGTGGAACACCTCCCATTACAGAAAGTACTTTAAGCTTATCAAAAGCTGACACCCTATTTTGCTCTGCATTCCAAAACTCATTACACTCATATAATGGAAGCTCTTCCAGCACGATGTCCAAAGATATTCTTCCCATAAATCCCGTACTACTAAGAATATTTTCTTCAATCCAACTGGAAATCGATCCACATAAAATCAGAACTAACTGCGGGTTGTTTTTGAAGTAGAGATCCCAAGCGGTTTTGAGCTTTCCAAGAAACGTGGGGTCTTTTGAACCCATCCAGCTAATTTCATCTAAAACAAGAACAATTTTTTCTTTTTGAGCTTGTTGTGCCAAATGCCAAAACAGATCACCCCAGTCGTCAGCTCTTGGGAGAGGAATTTTCATTTCACGTTGTAGTTGACGAGCAAATTCTTCCTTTTGATCAGCGGCTGTTATGCCTCTTGTCGGTGGAAGTCCAGAAAAAACATAATGAGGTGTTTTTTGAGCGAATTCTTGCGCTAGACGGCTCTTTCCAATGCGGCGTCTCCCCCGAATGACCACAAGACTAGCTGACTTCTTCTTAAAGAGTTCGGTGAGCATCTGAAGCTCTCTTTTTCGCCCTATGAATGAATGCTGCATTTTGAATCCTTATTTGGTGATGAATTCATCATAACATTTATCAATCACCAAATCAAGTAAACATGATTTTGTGATTTACAAAATTCACATTCTTCATGCATACATGGACGAGAATATGAAGAAAAGCGGAGTACTTTAGCTCTCGATACGCTCCGAGTACATAGACAAAAATAGGCAGTTTTTTTGATTTTGAAAATCAAGAGGGAGGAAGACCAATTCAGTTGATTCAGAAAAGACTTTTTTCCTCTCAACCAATGCATGAACAGCTTGGTTTAAATTGATCCGTCATGGAGAAACACTCTCGGGCATTTGTTACTTTGCTCCGTTGATCTAGTAGGCGCTGAGAGAGCATTTTTCCACAGAAAATATCCCTGTACTGGGCGAACAGGGCTTCGGATAAGACTGCAATCGAAAGAGGTGAGATTGCATTTACAAAAAATTAATATTTTTGATAGCCTTGATCTTACGTTGATTTTTTCCAAAGAAAATCAGTTCCGCAATCTCATTTCTCTAGCGCTAGTGAAAAAATTTTAAAGGTAAAAAAATGACATTAAAAATCTCAAGCGACCCAACATACCCTCTTACAAAAGCATATATATGCGAACATTTTGGAATAAAAGAATCGGATGTTTCTAAAGTTAAGTTTGATCCGAGCGGGCTTATATAGATAGTGCAACATTGTTTCTGTAAATTGGTCTAGACAAATGGGAAGAAAAGCCCTTGAAAGCAAAAAGGCCTGAAGCCAAAATCCTTGTAATAACTACAAAACAAGGAGAATTTATGACTACAGACCGAGAACAGGATACTCTATT
>JAJACO010000077.1 GCA_022601475.1 Chlamydiales bacterium | reverse complement strand
GCTGGTCAATCCATCACAATTTTCCCAGAAGCTTTTGTTTAGTTGTTTCAAGAGCTCGAGCCGCCTTATCCAGATTGAACTCCTAATATCTTTGCTGCGGATGGGCATAAGATTGAACGACCAATTCACCTTCCTCTTGTGAAATTTCAGCCCACTGAATTCCATCATAAATAATTTCTGAAACAAGATGTTCTCTGTCGGGCAAGCTAGCCACTGTTCTATGAAATTTTTCCATTATACTGTTCATTAGCGCTTTACCGTGCTCCTCCGTGTCCAGGAGCAAGGATATCAACCACTTTGCCATACCTACCAAATTCTGCGGTAACAATTGCTTTTTAGGATTGATCTTTGTTGTTGACCGACGGTCGGTCAATTGGTATAATGACGCTGAAATACGAGAGGATCCAGCATGTTTGTGAAAAAACTATTGGTATTTATTTTATGTTCATTTCCGATTATGAGCTTGTCCTCTAGAGAGATAAATAATGACTCATCCAGCAAAGGGGAGACTATGAAAGAGACGCGTATTCTTATATCAGGAGCTGGAATCGCAGGTTTTACGCTTGCCTATTGGCTAAAACAACGAGGATATTCGCCAATGATCATCGAAAAACATCCCTGTTTGAGGGAGGGGGGATATAAGGTTGATGTAAGAGGTACAGCTCTAGAGGTTGCAAAGCGAATGGGGATTTATCAAGATCTTCTCGATGCGAATGTTAATCTTAAAAAATCAAAACTGGTGACCCCTAATCTTAGTACTTTTGAGTTTGAGGGAGATATTTTAGGACATTGTTCGGAAGGGGATATCGAAGTAAATCGCTGGGATCTGGTTCAAATTCTTTCGAGTGCAGTGGGTGAGATTGAAGTCATTTATGATGATTCAATCACGATGATTGATGAACTTGTTCATTTTGAAAAGGGTGCTCCTAGAGAGTTTGATCTAGTGATTGGTGCTGATGGATTGCATTCGAATGTGAGAAGGCTTGCATTCGGCGAAGATTCAGAGTTTTTAAGAAAATACGGGATCCAATTTTGCGTTTTTCCGATAAACAATATCTTTGATCTTGATCATTCAGAAATAGTGTATTTTGACAGGGGTAAGTTTGTCGCAGCTTACGCTGCAGATCATCATTCGTATGCGTGTCTGGCGTTTCGATCAGAGAAGGAAATCGCAACACAAAAGAGTTCAATACATGAATTTGAAAAACAGTTTGAGGATTTGGGATGGGAAATACCTCAACTTATCTCTGCGATGAAAATGAGTGAAGATTGCTACTTCAATTCCATTGCACAGGTCAGAATGCCATGTTGGTCCAAAGGAAGGGTCGCTCTTGTAGGAGATGCGGCTCATGCTGCCTCAGCAATGGGAACAAGTCTTTCCATGGTTGGAGCTTATGTTTTAGCAAGAGAAATTGAGAAATCAGATGGTGATTATGAGATTGCCTTCAATGACTATGAGCAATCTATTCGAAGCTTCGTTGAAGATGCTCAAGATCTTGCCGAATCGAATCATCAGCTCTTGGCAGGTGATCAATCTTCATTGAAAATGACACTTCAGCTCTATTTGATGAAAATTTTGCCAAAAAAATTTATTCAATTTATCACCAAGATGGGCAGGGAGCAAATGCAAAAGGTAGCGAATGGCTTTACTTTAGAACCGGTTGCTGACACGGGAAAATCAGATGAACTTACTAAAAAGCAATTTTAATGTGGTCTTATTGTGACAAATTTTGTGGATCATTACGCAGTAGGCAATCATTTTTCCGGTGAACGTCCTGAGGGAAAGTGACCTGAAGAGGTCGCACACTTGATTTCCGAGGTCATTGCTCACAAATCTCCCTCCTTCTACTACCAAATCTCCGGTTCTGCATTTGAAACGGCTAAAAAGGCGTACAAGGATCCGTCAGGAAACCAGAACATTAAGGAGCTGATCACTGGCATGGAGAGGCTAACTGGCCGCAATCCCCCGAACAAGGGCAGCACCTGCTGGGTCACCATCACCGAAGTGTAGCGCAGCCCAAGTTCCCCAGGATACAATGCTTACTACCGATAAGCATACCGTTAGGGCTTCAGTGTGATTTGACATAGACTCTCTAACCTTTTATACATCACGAGTTACAAGCTGCTAAGCTTAATACACGCTTGTATATCTGAGCAATACAAAGAATATGAAAGAAGAAAAGTACAGCATTTTTTTTGATGTTTCGCTTACCATGTAAAGCTCCAAAAATCGAAGGGTGATACCATATGATACAAGTGATTAGAAGCAAATTTAACGCAGACTATATTGGGATGGCAAGCTCCAGCCTTTGTTTAGTACACTGCATGATGACTCTGTTTATCTTTATAGCCCAGGCCTGCACGATGAGCTGTTGTGCAAGCAGTCCACGCTGGTGGAGAGCGATCGACTTCTTATTTCTAGTGATCTCATTTGTAGCAGTTTATTTTGCCGCTAAAAACACTTCAAAACGCTGGGTTCGCACCGCATTTTATCTGCTGTTTAGCCTGCTAAGCGTTTTCATCATCAACCATCACGCTCACCTTATCGCGCTGCCAATACAGTTCAATTACTTATCAGCGGCTTTGTTATTTTTGCTGCACCTCTACAATAGGAAATACTGCAAATGTCCTAGCAAGTGTTGTGAGAGCTAAGAGTTGTTGATAAAGAGCCCACCGGCTCTTTTTGTGTGTGTTGTATGAGTACTCCTGGAGAATCAAGTATTTTTCTAAACTTCCACATCGAAAGGCATTCATTAGTGAAGTTTTTCGTAGGTCTGACTTTTGCTTATATCTCTTCTAAGCATTAATCTGTGCACACACGATTTTTTCTAATGTACTCAAGATCTTTATATTCCTCAAAAATGGGTTTCCATCGTCTAGAAAATCATAGATAGCCATATTTCAAAGCTAGCAATTTTCACAAATTCTTGCCGAGAAGCTTTTGTTTAGCTTTTTCAAGAACTTGGGTCGCCTCATCCAGACTGAATTCCCAATATTTTTCCCGCGGATGGGCATAAAAT
>JAJACO010000076.1 GCA_022601475.1 Chlamydiales bacterium | reverse complement strand
TGAAGGAGTAAACATTTGAACATCATCAATGCGGAATAGCTTTTACGTCCCACAGGTTTGTTGTAAACCTTTGAGAGCATTTTCTCAAATGGGGCAAAAAGGTTCCAAAACGGATGCAAGCTTGAGTTATGCAACGGTCTCTACTTGAGGGGATTTGTTGAATATAAAGGGTGCGGTGGTTTTAAAACTTTTTTCCTGTTATGACATTCATTCTTTTTGAGATATGAATGTTAAAACGCCTCTTTTTATTTATATTTTTTTTTTCATTTCCGCTCCAAGCGGAACAATCGATGGAAGAGCTATGTCAAGCGCTTGAGACTGCAGCTTATTGGGATCAAAAACTCCACGAACGCTTTGCCGTTACCTACAACCACCTACTTTCAACCGGTATTTTTACAACACACTCTGCCCGCATGAGTGAGGCAGGGTCGATGGGGTTTGGCATCTCCAGTGTCCCCCCTTACCTCAACTGGAATGGCCGCATGCAACCCTTTTGTCATTTAGAATGTAGCGTCAACTACAAGGTGTTTCGGGGAATTCAAGATGCATCTATTGGGCAATATGGATTTGGGGATTATGCAGATAGAGGCGCGAATCTTAAATACGCTTTTTTCACGCCAGAAGATACATTGTATGCATTTCCAGGGCTGGCTATTGGTGTCGACGATTTTATGGGGTCTAAAAAATTCACAACCTATTACATCGTAGGCACTCAAATTTGGTTGGATTGGGGGCTGGAGTGCAGTTTTGGGTGGGGGGCTGGAACGTACACCAAAGGTCCTTCCCGCGGTTTTTTTGGAGGGGTTAACTGGCTTCCACTTTGGGAGTGTTCTAACGCTTGGGTGCGCGGCATTTGTATATCTGCGGAGTATGACCCCACAAACTATAAGAACGACCCGCACCCAGGCGCCAGAAACCCCAAAACTCCTATAAATGTGGGAGCTAAATACATATACAAAGAGTTTGCGCATCTGTCGGCTAGCTATGTGCGAGGAGAGGAATTGGCTGTAGCAGGCTCTTTTCATTGCAACTGGGGAGCGCTGGACGGATTTATTCCAAAAGTGCGGGATTCTGCGCTTTATACAGCCCCCATAGACAGAGAACCCCTAGGTTGTGTACGCCCTCAAAATGTGATGATTCAAAACATGAATTACGCTTTAGAGTCGCAAGGCTTTCAGTTAACAAAAGCGTGGATACAAAATGGGAGTGATTTATGGCTGAGAGTGATCAATAACTGCTATCGCCAAGAGTGTGTGGCGCGCGAGCGTTTGAAGTATTTATTGGCCTCTCTAACCCCTTCTAATATTTCGACAGTGGTGGTCATTATCGAATCGAATGCGCTCGCTTGCCAGCAGTATGTCTTTAATCGACAAAGGTTGCTCGATTCCGTAGAACACCGCATAGGACCGTATGAGTTTGATCTTTTGACGCCAAGGCAAGAAGCGTGCGCTTGTCAGCCGGTGTGTTCGGATTGTATTTTTCAACGGCGGTACGATTTATGGAGAGGGCGATTAAGTCCACGATTTGAAACGTTTTTGGGAAGCTCCAAGGGAAAGTTTAAGTACGACGTGGGTTTAAAGCTTGATTTAGAGGGTTTTTTGCCCTGCCAGTGGTATTACGAGTTTCAAATCAGTCAAACAGCACTTTCCACTCTTAATAACGTGGGAGATTTTGATTTTTTTTATCCCTCTCAACTGCTAAATGTGGCGACTGATTATGTACGTTATCGCACCGAGGGAGCCTTCACGTGGGATAAGATCTATCTTCAGAAGAGTTGGAATTTTGGCAGAGGTTTTTTTGGCAGAGCAAGCGGGGGATATTTTCAGGTCAATTATGGAGGTATTGCAGGAGAGGCTTTGTGGTATCCGGTAAACTCTCTTGTTGCACTGGGCGTTGAGGGAGCGGTTGTCAAAAAACGGAGTTATACAGGACTTGGGTTTCAGTCAAAAATACGTCGCTTCAAAGGGAGAGATCCTCTTTATGTTTCGGTAGCTTCTCTTCAACAGTACTTTTTGAGCCTCTATCTTGATTTCCCCAACTTAGAAATTTTTTCCAAAATCAGCGTGGGGCAGTTTTTAGCACGCGATAAAGGGGTGCGTCTTGAGGGAACTCGTTATTTTAGAAACGGGCTGCGCATCACAGGCTGGATAACCTACACCAATGCAAATGACTGCTTACACGGCGAAAAATATTACGATAAAGGGGTTGCTTTAGAGGTGCCTCTAGATTTCTTCTATCGCTGCAGCAGTCGCAAGGTTTGGAATTACGGAATGGCAGCGTGGTTGCGCGATGCTGGCTACGCCACAACAACGGGCAAAACCTTGTTTGAAACACTCAATCGAGAGCGCCGTTTTTAAGCCATTGAGCAATTTGAGGAGCTGCGTAGGTAAAAATCATATCCGCTCCCGCTCGCTTGATACTTAAAACACTCTCTAAAAACACGCTCTGCTCATCCACCCACCCATTTTGTGCCGCAGCCTTGATCATTGCATATTCTCCACTCACTTGATACGCAGAAATGGGCAAGTGCGCCACTTCCTTCATCAATGCAATCACATCTAAATAAGCAAGAGCAGGCTTTACCATAAGAATATCCGCTCCCTCGCTTTGATCGAGCATCGCTTCTAACACCGCCTCTCTTTTATTTGCTGGGTTGAGCTGATAGCTTTTTTTATCTCCAGCAACAGGATGAGAGCTCACAGCATCGCGATAGGGCCCATAAAAAGCAGAGGCGTATTTCGCACAATATGCATGAATACTCACATTTAAAAAGCCAGCCGCATCAAGCCCCTCTCGAATAGCCCGCACCCTTCCGTCCATCATGTCGCTTGGTGCCACCACATCTACGCCCGCCTCAGCTTGCACAAGAGCCATCTTAACAAGCAGGTCGACTGATTTGTCGTTTAAAACCTCTCCGTCCTCACAGACAAGCCCGTCGTGCCCGTGAGAGGTGTAGGGATCGAGCGCCACATCGGAAATTACGCATATGTGCGGAAATTCAGCTTTAAGGGCGCGTATCGCTCTTTGTAATACTCCATCTGGATTTAAACTCTCAGAGCCAATACTATTTTTTAACTCCCTATCAATCATAGGAAACAGCGCAATGGCGGGGATGCCAAGTTCTGCGAGGCGCTCTGCTTGTCTAAGCACACCATCTAAACTAAGACGTTCAATTCCCGGCATGCTTTTTACAGAGCTGCGCACACCCTCTCCCTCTAAAATAAATTGAGGATAGATCAAATCAGATACGCCGAGATGCGTTTCTCGCACAAGAGAGCGAATGGCTTGGCTTTTACGGTTCCTTCTAGGACGAATAAAGGGGGGCATGGCTAAATTAAGTGGTTAGGTTAAAAGAAGAGAATATATATATACCCTTAATTTCTTCCTCTTCAAAAGGTGTTGAAGTGTCAATAAGTGCCGTTTTAGATCACTGTTAAATAGGTGTTCACGCTCTGTTGATAGAAGAACGATAACTTTCCGCTTATTAACAAATTGAGAACTGTCAACAATTGATCGACAGTGAATGAACTGTCTATAAACAGGGTTTTTAACAATTTTCCAACATTATTTTTTGCTTGATTGTTCAAAGGAATTTATGGCACGCTCGATTACCCAAAAAGATGAGGTTTGCTTCCATGCAAAATTATGAAGAGTTTTCAGAGAAACAAGAACGTTTACTCGAGCGCTTTGTGACTAACACACAAAGTAACATATTTGTTCTGCGCAATCTTCCCGAGGTGATTAAAGGAGCTCTGTTTTCCCGTTACTCTAGATCCAGCCTAGGCCTCCGCTCTCTACTTCTAAAAGAGTTTGTGCAGTCGGAAGAAACGGCATTTGATACGATTGTCGGCGATGCGGATTCAGATAAGGAAAAAAAAACAGAAGAACAGGTTTTAGCGATTCGCCGCGCACAAAATTTTTATGATCGAATCTTAGATGGATATGGGGATGATTCTATTGGCGAGCTTGGCGGCGCGCATTTAGCTGTTGAGAATGTGTCGATGCTGGCTGCTAAGTTTATAGAAGATAGCCGCATCGGGGGTTCGCCACTTGAAAAATCGACTAGATATATCTATTTTGATCAAAAAGTAAAGGAAGAGTTTCTTTATTACCGCGAACCAATTTTGATGACCTCTGCCTACAAGCAGGCGTACCTTGAAACGTGCGATATGCTGTTTGAAACCTACTCTCGACTGATCCCTCCTCTTACAGAGCAGATGGAAAAGCGTTATCCCAAAGATCCAGAGCAGTCTAAAGGAGCTTATACAGCGGCTTTACGTGCAAAAGTATTAGATTGTTTACGCGGCCTGCTTCCCGCCGGAACACTTACGAACTTAGGGGCTTTTGGAAATGGTCGCTTTTGGGAGGGGTTGCTTAACAAGATGCAATCTCAAAACTTAGCCGAACTGCAAGAGGTGGGCAAACAAGCGTATGAAGAGCTCTCCAAAGTTATTCCGTCGTTTGTGCGTCGTGCAGAATCAAACCATAGGCATTATGAGGCGTATGCGCAATTCCAAGAGTCTATGCAAGAGCAGCTTAAAAGCGTTTCTCAACACAACATTCTCGAAGAAAAAGCGCAAAAGCCGGGTGTGCGCCTTATCTATCACGATCCCGACAGCGTATATAAAGTGGCAGGAGCCCTTGCGTATACCCATAGCGCAAATAGCTTAGAGGCGCTTCAGGCGCACTGTCGCACACTCTCATCAGAAGAGATCGCTAACATCTTTGATGCAGCGTCTTCTATTCGCGAGAACCGCCGCCATAAATCCCCCCGAGCTCTTGAACATGCGCAATTCACCTTTGAAATCATCGCCGATTTTGGGGCTTACAGAGACCTGCATCGCCATCGCATGCTGACACAAGAGAGGCAGCTGTTTGATACAAGTTTTGGGTATTGGATTCCTGATGAAATTGTAGGCACCCCTCAAGAGCAGCCTTATCGTGATGCGATGGATGCTGCGCGCGAGGTGCATGCGCGCATTGCTGAAGAGTTGCCAGAAGAGGCGCAATACGTTGTGCCAATGGCTTATAACGTCCGTTGGTATTTTCACATCAATCTCCGAGCTTTACAATGGCTAACAGAGCTGCGCTCACAAGCTGCAGGGCATCCAGGGTACCGCAAGATTGCTCAAGAGATGGCTGCACAGGTAACACAAGCGCAGCCTGCTTTTGAGACATTCTTTAAGTTTGTGGATTTTGAAGGGTATGATTTAGGGCGTATGGATCAGGAGATGCGTAAACACACAAAAGACTCTGGTTAAAGAAAAAGAGCTCACATTATTGCCGGAGAGCATTGGGAATCTGATAAACCTGACAATGCTCTGTTTAGAGAGAAACGAAACCCTTGTTGGGTTACCAGATACTGTTTTGAATCTCTCAAACAATTGTACTGTCCAACTTACTGGCGCGGGGTTGTCTGAAGCAGTTTTACAGCGCTTAAGATCGGCTTCGGCTATCGAAGGGCATCAAGGTCCTAGATTCTCGCATTTAGTGCGACAGCGTGAGCAAGGCGATGATAAACCAATAGAAAAAGTGTTAGAAGAAATATGTACACTACTTAAAAAAGAGGTGCCCGTTTTTCCTGATTTCGACAAAAAAGTGAATATGGATACATTGAGCTCGTGGTTAAATAGAATTTCGTACATTGGAGACTATAACGCTAGAGGAGATGTTCAAAAAGCCTTAGCAGAAAAAATACTGATCTTTATTGAAAAAGCTTATGAGAATGCAGAGTTTGCTGAAGTATTTTCATCTATTATTGATGGAGCATCGGAGACATGTGGAGATAGAATGGCGCTTTCGATTGTTCATTTGGGACTAGCTTATGACCTTTCACAGATGGGGACATCTAATTTGGCTGTGTTAGGGGAATTTTTAGTGAATACCGTCTGGGTAATCGAGATATTAGAAGAGTGCGCCCGAAACAAGATTCTAAGTTTACATTTTTTTGATGCAATAGAAATTTATTTAGGCTACATCGTTAAGCTGAAGGATAGGCTTAATCTCTCTATCGCAGTAGAAGATATGCTGCATTTTGATTCTAGCGCCCTCTCGGATGAAGACTTGTCTATTGCAGAAAATATTGTTAAAGAGAAATTGGGAGGTGATAAGAAATACGAATATCTCATTAAAAATGATAAATGGACAAAAGCTCTGAGAGATCAGTTTCCGGATAAAATAGAACAAATCGATGAAGCTAGATATGTAGATTTAGAGAATAATCCCGAAACTTGGGAGATAAATTACAAAACTGCTCTCATTGCACTCTCAAAAAAAGCTTATTGAGACCATTGCATAATCAAGATTGAGTTTCAAAACGACACAAAGCTTGAGTTATTCAAAGGCCTCAGTTTGACACACTCGACATTTTTTAGGAGAGATGCGCGCTCAAGATACCTGCTAGCTTGAACATGCTAATAGACTCTTTGCCACCAAAGACTTTAGTTAACGTCTCGTCTGGAATAATCTGCCGTTTATCATTAGGATCTTGGAGGTTGTTCTCTTTGATGTATATCCAGATTTTTTTGGTTGCCTCCCCACGCGTTACACTCTCTTCTCCAATGACAACAGCTAGCTCTTTAGAGGGCTTGAGCTTGCCGCGCGCTCCTCCGCGCCCTTTACCTCCTGCTTTTTTCTTATAGGCTGTTTTAGGGTGGTCAGTGTATTTTTCTGCGAGTTGGCTTGTTTCGTTCGCAATCACATCGCAGTCTGGAAAATTGGTGCATGAATAAAAAGTTTTACCAAAACGAGAGCGACGAGAAATGATTTTTCCGTCACATCCTATTGCTGGACAGTCTGATACGGTTTCTGTGGAGACTGGGGATTCTCCTTTTTTAGGAATGTTCACAATCCCCTTACACTCAGGATATTTGAGACAACCTAAGAAGGGACCAAATTTTCCAAAGCGTAGTTTTGTAGGACCACTACAGATAGGGCACGCTTGATCCCAGTCAAATCCTTCGGCGTACTCTTCTTTGTTAAAGTTCATCTCTTCTGTAGACGTTGTGTAATCGCAATCGGGGTAGCGAGAACAACCATAAAAATAACGAGATTTCGACCAGATTTTTTGTAGCTTTGCCTCTTTGCATTGTGGACAGTCAATATCGGTCATTAACTTCGGAACAAAGGCTTCTTTCTCGGCTGTTTCAACAGTTGGAATAAATTCGGTCCAAAATTCTTGGATCACGCTTTTCCACTCTTTTTTATCAGCGGCTACTTGCTCAAGTGTATCTTCCATTTGAGCTGTAAAGCCGATGTTCATGATCTGCTGGAAGTTGTCTTCTAAAAATTGCGCAATCACCCGTCCCAGTTCGGTCGGTTTAAGGCGTAGATTTTCTTTGGTGGTATAGTCTCGGCTTTGGATTTTGTTCATGATTGAGGCGTAGGTGGAGGGACGCCCAATCCCCGATTTTTCAAGCTCTTTTACAAGGGAGGCTTCTGAAAAACGCGGAGGGGGTTTAGTAAATGCTTGTTCGGAGGTGACTTTTATAAGATGAAGGGGAAGCTGTGGTGTTAGAGGAGGAAGTTTGCCCTCTTCATCTTCCTTTTCTTCATCTTGTTTCTCTTCGTATAGCACCAAAAAGCCGTTAAATTTCATGGTAGAACCAGAGGCACGCAGAAGGATGTTTTGATCGGTGGCGATGTCTGCAGAGACCGTGTCATAAATGGCGGGGTTCATTTGGGAGGCGATAAAACGCTTCCAAATAAGAGTGTAGAGGTTGTATTGGTCGTGCGTGAGGTATTTTTTGATGGTTTCTGGAGGGTGACGCAGGTTGGAAGGGCGGATCGCTTCGTGAGCGTCTTGAGCCGCTTTTTTGGTAGCATAGGTGCGTGGTTTAGCGGGGAGGTAGTCTTTGCCAAAGGTGGTATCGATAAATTCTCTGGCCTGCGCAAGCGCTTCTGGAGCAATACGCACAGAGTCCGTACGCATATAGGTGATCAAGCCTTCGGCGCCCTCGCTGTCGAGGTCGATCCCTTCATAGAGCCCTTGTGCGATACTCATTGTTCTAGAGGCTGAGTAGCGAAAGTGACGGCTCGCTTCTTGTTGAAGAGTGGAGGTGATAAAGGGAGGTTCGGGGTTTCTCTTTTTCTCTTTTTTGTCCACTTTTGCGACGTGGTAGGTCGCTTTTTCTAAGCGTGCAACAACCTGGTCGGCTGTTTCTTTATTGGAGATTAAAAAGAGATTTTTGCCCTCTTGCGGCTCTTTTTCCCATTTTTTTCCATCGACCGAGTGGAGGCGTATAGGGAATGTTTTAGCGGGGTCTCCATCTTGGACAATCGCTCCAATATTCCAGTATTCGACAGCTTTAAACGCTTCGATTTCTTTTTCTCTGTCCACAACAAGTTTGAGGGCCACAGATTGCACTCTTCCTGCAGAAACACCGGAGCGCTTTTGAATTTTGCGAGCGAGAATAGGCGAGATTTTATAGCCCACAATGCGATCTAAAAGGCGGCGCGCTTGTTGCGCGTTGACAAGCGCTGTATTGATTTCTTCAGGGTGCTCGATGGCGTGTAATACAGCTTCTTTGGTGATCGAATTAAAGGCTGTGCGCTTGACGACTGTTTTAGGGGGTAAAATCTCTGCGATGTGCCATGCAATAGCCTCTCCTTCTCTATCGGGATCGGGAGCGAGGTAGACAACATCGCACTGTTTAGCAGCTTTTTTAAGCTTTGCAATTACCTCTTTTTTATCGGCGAGCACTTCGTATACTGGCTCAAAATTGTTTTCGGTATCAATCCCAAACCCCTTTTTGGGCAGATCACGGATGTGCCCGACTGAGGATTCAAAAAGAAAATCTTTTCCTAAAAATTTTCTTAGGGTTTTGATTTTTGCTGGAGATTCGACGATGATTAGTGCTTTACCCATAAGTCTTCTTATAAATTTTTCCAGGAAATTCTTTAACTACTTTCTTCAACACAAGCCGTGTTAGCAAGACATTCAATTGCATTATAGGCAATTGTGTCAACAAAACAAGTTCTTCTATACTTTTTTCTTGAGAGGGAAGCTTTTGTAAAAAAGCGTGCTCGACAGTGGAGAGATGAGGGGTAGGAGCATGTTTAAGGTCTTGTTTTTTAAGGTCTTGGAAGTTTTGTAACAAATCTTGTGCATTTTCTACAAGCAGAGCTTTTCTTTTTTTTATCAAGGCGTGGTTTCCTTCAAAATTGGGCCAGTCTATTCGCCCGGGAAGCGCAAATAACATTTTTTTTTGTTTTTCTGCGATTTCCATTGTAAGCATTCCTCCTCCTTTAAGAGGGGACTCAATGAGGCAAACGCCTTGCGCAATTCCGCTCACAATGCGGTTTCTTTGTGGAAATAATCCTTTGGCAGGAGAGGTGTCCATGGGGTATTCGCTGATCACAGCTCCAGAATGCGTAATTTGCCTGGCGAGCTCAAGATTTTCTTGGGGGTAGGGGTTGGAGAGACCCGATCCAAGAATGGCAAGAGTGCGTCCTCCACCCTTTAAGGCGCCCATATGTGCGGCTGTGTCGATACCGCGCGCAAGTCCGCTGACAATTGTGACCCCTCCATAGGCGGTGTCAGCGGCAAGTTGATGCGCCGTTTGTCTTCCATAAAGCGTTGCGTTGCGTGTTCCTATAAGGGCTAGGCTATTTTGATCTTGTGTATGGAGCGTTCCTTTAACATAGAGCAAGAGGGGGAAATTTGGAATGGTCAGTAAATTTTGAGGGTAGCTCGGATCTAAATAGCTGATCAGTTGTACTCCAGCGCGTTCTACGCTTTCTAGATCTTCTTTTTCATTTTTCACTGTCCATTTATCAAAAAATTTTTGGGTTTTTGCGCTCCATCCAGCCTCTGTTGCTTTTTCAGCTGTTCCAAATTGCTCGAGCAGCTTCCAGATTTTTTGTCTTCCAAGGCCGTGGG
>JAJACO010000075.1 GCA_022601475.1 Chlamydiales bacterium | reverse complement strand
TAGTTATTATGATTAATAAAATTTCAAATCCCGGATTAAAAAGAAAGTTTGAGGAAGTTGATAAGAACGCCTATTCGGGTTCAAATAAGATTAGGAGAATTGAGGGAGATACAAGCGTCCATACGGTGAAGGCGACCGCGGAGTCTGTGCAACTTGTTTTTTATAATAGCTATGAATGTATTGCAAGTTATCTGTCAATTGATGCTCTAATAAACTTCTCTAAGACAGATAAGTGGGCATATACAAAACTTTCGGATCAGATAAAAGCATTGGGTCGAGATAGAGACATTCAAGAGATTTGGGGGCCGATAGAATATCTTACGCGATTTGCAATTGGATCTATAAATGTGCTTCATATAAGTCCTTATCTTCAGCAGATGGCTTCGTATAACGAAGTGCAGCCTCCTCGATATGACGAGTCGGTGTCCTTTTATGAGAAGATGAAATTGCTTGTGGCCAAGCAGGGTGGAGAGCTCACAATTCAACAAGATGTGAGCAGCTCTTTACAAGCTCAAAAGGTAGATCTAGATAGCACTGCAAAGTTGCCATTTAATGCCATTGTATTTCTTAGGTTTTTGGGGGTGAACCCCTCTGTTTCGAATAGCTATTATCGGACTCCAATCATGAATGCTTTTGTAACGGATGCTCTTAAAGGAACTGTTGATAAAATAAAATTTTTAATCGCAGGAATCGATAATGAGGTGGCTACTGCTGATTTATTCGATGAGTTAGCGTCGGTGTCGTTTTTGTCCGCATACGAAAAAATAGAAAAAATGCAGTTTTTGTTAGATGAAGGAGTTAATCCAAACATAACTTCTTCTCTACAGCATACTTCTGTGCTTCAAAAAGTAGAAGTTGTTGAATTTTTGATCTCCAAGGGGTTGAATTCGAATGATCCAGAGTCGTTTTTTGAACTATCGCTACTTCATAAGGCAATACAACATGCGGAGATAGATGTTGTACGAGTAGTATACAGTCATTCTCTAAAAAGAAATATCCGGGATCGATTCGGAAATACTCCTCTTCATTATCTTGCTATGCGATCAGGATTAAATAATCATAGTAATAAACTTGGTACATTAAAATTTATTTTAAAGGAGGGTGAAGATCCAAATATGGAAAACAGATTACATCGCACTCCTCTTCATATAGCTGTTGAGAATGATCCACAGCAAGACATAATCCAGTGTTTATTGGAGTCCGGTGCCGATCCAAAGTTGCAAGATGCACGAGGTCAGACCGCTTTAGATCTCTATAGGGGGCGGGTCAAAGGGTGGGATGCAATCATGCAACTGCTTACAGATTATGGCGCTCCTATTTCTTGGTGGGATCGCATGCACCGCCGCATTCCTTTTCTAAATTGATTTGCTTTGTGTTAGACAATTTTTGGTGATTCTTCTATTCTGGAAACTCCCTGTACAACCCAAAAAGGAGAGTTATGGCCAAAAAGTATCAATTGCCCGAATTACCTTATGCTTATGATGCATTAGAACCTGTGATTAGTGCTGAGATCATGCAGCTGCACCACCAAAAGCACCACAATGCCTATGTGACAAACCTCAATGCTGCCTTAGAAAAATATGAGCAGGCTGAGAAAAATGAAGATTTAGCGGCGATGGTTACGCTTCAGCCGGCGATTCGTTTTAATGGAGGTGGCCATCTCAATCATAGCATTTTTTGGACCAATCTGGCCCCCAAAGGTCAAGGAGGAGGAGAGGCACCTACAGGTGACTTGGCTGATGCAATCAATAAAAAATGGGGGTCTTTAGATGCTTTTATTGAGGCTTTTAATGCAAAAGCAGCTCCGATTCAAGGCTCTGGCTGGTGCTGGCTCGCTTTTTGTGGGCAGAGTAAGCAACTGGTCATTGCAACCTGCTCAAATCAAGATCCATTAGAAAGTGTCAGGCCTGTAGTTCCTCTATTAGGCATAGATATGTGGGAGCACGCCTACTATCTACAGTATAAAAATGTACGCCCCGACTATCTAAAAATGATTTGGCAAGTAGTTAATTGGTCCAATGTGCAAGAAAGATTTTTAGAATGTGCACAATCACTCAAGTCTTGTTGTAAATAATATTTGATTTAAGAAAAACCATCCAGAAAAGACTAGGTGGTTTTTCTTATTTTAACTTATAATTGTTGTGATATTATAATCTAATTAGGTTTTGCATGCGTTTATTTTCTCGAGACAAGCCCAAGATCAAGGTTGAAACATCCAAAGCAGATGGCTTTAGCGGCTGGCTAAAGTGCTCTCATTGTCATGAGATGATTCATAAAAAGGAATTAACAGAAAATCTCAATTGCTGTCCTAAGTGTGAGTATCACTATCGTCTTTCAGCTCAGGAGCGGATTGATAGCTTGGTCGACGCGGGGAGCTTTCAACAAATGTTTGACGAGCTGCGTCCCAAAGATCCTCTAAAGTTTGTCGACTCAGAACCGTATCCAGAACGGGTTAAAAAAGCAGAAAAAAAAGCAAATAGCTCAGAAGGTGTGCGTGTGGGAACATGCAGCATAGAAGGGCACCGCGCAGCGCTCGCTGTTCTCGATTTCAACTACATGGCAGGTTCTATGGGTTCTGTTGTGGGCGAAAGACTCACACGTCTCATGGAGTTAGCCCTTAAAAACAACCTTCCTCTGGTCATCGTGTCAGCTTCTGGAGGGGCGCGAATGCAAGAATCGATTCTTTCTCTGATGCAAATGGCCAAAACCTCAGCAGCCCTCGCTCGTCTACATGAAGCGAATTTGCCCTATATATCTATTTTAACCAATCCCACAACGGGAGGAGTGACAGCCTCTTTTGCCTCTCTTGGAGATCTTATTTTGGCAGAGCCTCAAGCGTTGATCTGCTTTGCGGGGCCTCGGGTAGTAGAACAAACAATTCGGCAAAAGCTCCCCCCAGGAGCTCAAAGATCTGAGTTTTTATTGGAGCATGGCATGATAGATGCCATTGTGAAGCGCAAGGACCTTAAGACAAAATTAGTTAATTTTTTAGCATTTTTAACAGGCAACAAACGGGAATTTATCACCCTCCATGCAGGACGCTCTAAGAATAAAACTTCTAAAAGGTTAGAAGAATTGTTTTTGTTGACAGAAGACGTCTAAATAAAGGATAGTCCTGCCTTATATGGATAGAGATATAGAAATACACGTTCTGACAGAGGAAACGCTTCCCTCTTATGCTTCAGAGGAGGCAGCTGGTGCAGACGTTAGAGCAGCTATCCCTGAACCTCTTATCTTGCAGCCCGGACAGTCGGCTCTCATTCCTACCGGTCTTTTTTTTGAAATCCCTCCCGGTTTTGAAGTGCAAGTGCGCCCACGTAGT
>JAJACO010000074.1 GCA_022601475.1 Chlamydiales bacterium | reverse complement strand
TTTTGTCCAGGCCACTTTAGTGGCCGGCAGTTGGGGGATCTCGAGCGAAGATAGTACATATGGTACAGAGAGCGAGAGATCTCTCAAATGGGGCGAAAAGGTTCCAAAACGGACGCAAGCTTGAGTTGTTCAATGGTCTCATATGGTACAGAGAGCGAGAGATCTCTCAAATGGGGCAAAAAGGTTCCAAAACGACATCTAGCTTGAGTTATGCAACGATCTTATCCTCAGTCTAGAAGAAGGTGGACTGCGGATCGACATCGATATGTAGCCGCAATTGTCTTGGAATTGGAAACTGAGCCAAAAGACGTTGGATCATCCGGTTGATAGGGTAGATGTGTTCTCCTCGAATCAGGCACTGAAAGCGATATAAATCTTTAATTTTTGGGTAGCCTGAGGGGACAACAGGGAGCACTTTAAATTCTTTACCGAGCGCCTTAGCGAGCGCACCGGAAAATCCAGAGGCTGTTTGCTGTGTGTATGTCGCATCTGGACCGCTAAAGGTGAGTTTTACAAGGTGACCATAAGGGGGGAATTCAAAGATTTTTCGGGTTTCATTTTCTGTTTGATAAAATTTTTCAAAATTTTGAGTAGCTGCTTGGTTGATCGTGGTGTTTTCTGGCATTTGGGTTTGGATGATCACCTCACCCGCTAAATCTCCTCTTCCCGCACGTCCAGCCACTTGGGTGATGATTTGAAACATCCGCTCAGAGGCGCGGAAATCTGGAATGTGTAGGCCACTATCTCCATTTAAAACAGCCACGAGCGTAACAGCTGGAAAGTGCAGCCCTTTTGTGATCATCTGAGTTCCAATTAAGATGTCTGCTTTTTGAGTGCTAAAGGCTCTAAAAAGTCTTTCATGACTCCCTTTGTGCCGTGTTGTATCGCCATCGATACGCAGGGTGCGCGCTTCTGGAAAAAGAGCGTGGACAGCCCGTTCTACCTGCTCTGTTCCAACTCCTGTGAATTTAAGCGCTTCTCCATCCTTGCACTTGGGGCATTCGGTAGGAGCGGGCGTTTGTTGAAAATCGCACATGTGACAAGCGAGCGTATTCTCTCCGCGGTGAAAGGTGAGGGTTAAATCGCAGGAGGCGCATTGAAAAATATGCCCACAGCTTTTGCACTGCAAGCTCGTATGATACCCCCGTCTATTTAAGAAAAGGATAGTTTGTTCTCCTAACTCTAGCCGTTTTTTTATCTTATCGATGAGAAGTTCTGAAAAGGTAGTGTATCCCCCAGATTTTTCAAATTCTTTTTTCATGTCAATAATGTGCACGGTAGGAAGGGCGGATTTTGTGGCTCGGACAGGGAGAGAATTGAGGGTATATTTTCCAGATTGGGTGTTTGTATAACTCTCTAAGCTAGGAGTGGCTGAGCCCAACACAACAACTGCCTGATTGAGCTTGCCCCGCATCACAGCGACGTCTCGCGCATGGTAACACGGCTGCTCTTCGCTTTGCTTATATGCGCTATCGTGCTCTTCATCGACAATGATGAGCCCTAAATTTTTAATGGGGCTAAAAAGAGCAGAACGAGCGCCTATTACGATAGTGGCCTCTCCTCTACGGATACGATGCCACTCATCAAAGCGCTCTCCCTGACTGAGTCTGTGGTGTAAAATGGCGATATTGTCATCAAATCGAGAGCGAAATCGCTCAATTGTTTGCCCTGTGAGTGCAATTTCTGGAATGAGCATGAGCGCTGAGAGGTTGTGCTGCAGGGCAAAATCAATCGCTTGTAGATACACTTCTGTTTTTCCAGACCCTGTCACTCCATAGAGAAGATGAGTGGCAAATTGCTTTTTTGCAAGAGATGCAGTGATTTGAGTATACGCAATCTGTTGCTCGGGATTAAGAGTTTTAGGCTCTGTTTTAAAGTACTCTTCTCCAATCAGCGGCGATCTATCCACCCGTATTCTTTCTAAACTGATCAATCCTTTTTTTTGCAGAGTCTCAATAGGACTTTTAGAAACTTGGGTCTTTTCGATAAGCTCTGTCAGTAAAATCCCTTCCGAGAGCATCAATAATGCGTCTAAAACCTTTGCTTGGGCAGGATGTTTGTCTCTTAGAGAAACACACGTGTCGCGCAATTTTTCTTTGGAGAGCGCTCTTTTGACGTAGAATTGCTCTTTATGAGAGAGGTTTTTTCGAATGCTTGCTGGTAAAAGACTATTGATCACCTGTCGAAGAGGTGTGCAGTAATACGCGCTCATCCAAAGGGCAAGCTCAAAAATTTCTTCCGTGATCAGCTCATGCTCAGAAATAAGGGCATGAATGGGTAAGACTTTTGGAAAAGCGCATTGATTTTTCACCTCGATGACAAACCCATTACGCAGCTGTCCTCTTACCGGCACCTTCACCTGCATTCCTTTTTTAATATAAGGAACTTTTTCATCGGGAACGGCGTAGTCTAGAGGTTTGTTAACCGCAAGATCCGTTAAGACCGAAACGAATGTTGAATAGCTGCCCATAAAGCCCGTTTAGAGTTTACATCTTCCGAATAGAGGTCGAGATTATCGAGGGGGATAAACTGCACTCCATTTTTCGTAAAAATCTGATGAGAGTGTACTTGCAAAAAGCTTTTATTCAACAAAGAAATAGGCGCGATAATGAGTTTGACGGAGGGGGGGGGAGAAGAGAGGTTCTGTATACAACAAACGATTGCAGGTGAGTAGGTTGTTGTGATCGCACGCGCTACATTTTCTAAAAACAGGCGGTGGGAAGGGTGCTCTTCTGTCAAGTAGATTCTAACAGGGAGATGAGGAGCCTGTGTTTTACAAAAGGGCTCAAGCTTGTGTCTGAGTGTTAAATTCTCTTCTAGCTGATCCATAGCCTGCAACTCCCATGTACTGATTTTGGGGGGAGTTATCTTGACTCTTTTGATCGGTTGTGGGGCGTGCGCTAGCTTTTTTTCTTGAGGAGGAGGTTGTTGTGGAAGAGTCGTTGTTTTGGGTTGCACTTTTCTAACTTGTGTTGGGACAAGCTGCGCCTGAAGAAATTGCTTTGTTTCTTGGACAAGTTGTAAAAGACTAGTTTTCATTGCCGTATTCTAGCAAAAAAGGTTTGTTTTTTTCGAGAAAAGAGTCTTTCCAGTAATAGTGATCTAAAAGTCCCTCAGTCGAGCGTCCCATCATGAGATAGGCACAGTATAGAGCCTCGATGGAAGCTAATCCGGCAGTTGGATCGGGGCAATCGGTTTGAGTTCTAGGATAAGCTGTTTTCAAAGCTTTAGGTAATCCTCTTTTTTGTACGCTTGAAGGGAGATTGAGATTCTCTTCCATTTTTTTTGCATAGCGCCAAGTGGCATCTAAGAGGAGCAAGCCTGTATCGTGATCAGCTCGAGAGAGTTCAACCGGAGCATCTACAGCAAGTAGAATGAAGTTTTCACAAGAAAGGGGTGTCTTTAGGGGATAGCGAAAAAATTCGAAATCACACCGGCTTTCCAGACCTCTTAAAGAACATTTTTTGAGATTTTCTTTTTGATGTCGAATAATAATTGTAGGGGGAAGATATTTCATGACTTAGATTTTTTTTCAGAAAATTGTACCATTTTAAGTTGGTTATTGTAAATTGAGGGGCATGCTTAAAATTCCCTGATGGAGGAGATATGACAAAACGTTTTTTAGCATATATATGTTTTTCGGTTTTAACACTTGGGTGTAGTGCAGGTTTTGCAGACACGGGTACAACTCAGCAGGTAGATAAGAGCGCTTCGACAGAAGCTTCTTCAAAGCTCACTTGGTTGACCAACTACAGTCAAGCGGTTCAAGAGGCACAAAAAGAGCATAAACACATTCTCTTATTCTTTACAGGTTCAGATTGGTGTGGTTGGTGCAAAAAATTGCATCAGGAGGTATTTGCATCTCCTGAGTTTGCAAAAGCTGAGGGAAGTCGATTTGTCTTTGTTGATGTGGATTTTCCTATGAATAAAAAACTTCCTGCGGATGAGGCGCAGCAAAATGCGATGCTTAAGCAAAAATTTGGAATTTCGGGTTACCCTACAGTGATCATTTTAGATTCTAATGAAAATTTTGTCGCTGAAGCGGGCTACCGTCCAGGAGGATGGAAGGCGTACGCTGATTTCCTAAATCAACTAATTCAACAAAAATAGAGAGTTTAAGCCCCCCACAACACTGGGGGGCATCTTAGGAGTTTTATAGTATGAGCATGCGTAATTTAGTTTTTTTGATTTTTTCGTTAGCTATCTGTCCTGTTTTTGGGGAGGTTGAATGGCACACGGACTATACAAACGCCTGTCAACTGGCTAAAAAAGAGGATAAAGCCCTTCTTCTTTTCTTTAATGGCTCCGATTGGTCTGGATGGGCGATGAAGATGAAGCATGAAGTGCTTGATGAAGCGCATTTTTTGGAGCGAGTGGGCTCTACATTTATTTGTGTGGAAGTAGATTTCCCTAAACACACGCTTCTTCCCGATGAGACATTGCATCAAAACGTGCTTTTAAAACAACGCTATCACGTATCAGATATACCTTCCTTGATCATCCTTGATGCTGATCAAAGAGTGATTTCTCAAATGAACTATATGTCCGAAAGTGGAGAGCAGCTGGCTTGTGATTTACTTAAGTTAGTGGATCAAGATCAAAAACTTGTGAAGGCTCTAAATAGCCCTCCCTCAGACTCTCGAGAATTGAACCATCTCTATCAATTGGCCCAAGAACTCAATAGACAAACATCTATCGAGAAAATTTTAGAAC
>JAJACO010000073.1 GCA_022601475.1 Chlamydiales bacterium | reverse complement strand
CTGTTAGTAGTTCAGTTCAATCGCATTCTTGCAGAAGCTTAAAGAAAGATCTATAAATCCCTTATTTTTAATAATTAAAACCAGAAGTTCAGGTTATTATACAGTTTTTTATATGAAAGTAATCGATTCTTTATTTTGGATAAAAACAAAAAAGTATGGGGTTAGACCTGGCATTCTTAAAGAATGAATAAGCTGAGACCATTGAACAACTTTTCTGTGGATTTTTGGTCTCTATTGAGTAAAGGAGCAAAAATAAGTCTTTTCAAGACTTAGTTTGCTAAAATTTTACTCATTAAAAAAAACACCCGAGAAGCGCTCAGAACCACGTTTCACAACAGCCTCCACTACACCTGGCACTGAAAGTACCAACACCTCTTTTTTAGCGCGGGTGATCGCTGTATAAAGCATCTCTCGACCAAAGACCTCTGCCCCCTCGGGTAACAAGATCATCACACGTTCGTATTCACTCCCCTGACTTTTGTGCACAGACAACACATAAGCATAGGTGTACTGAGGCAATAAGTATTCGGGGTATTGTTTTCCGTCACCAAAAGAAGCAATCCCCTCCTGAAGCAAGCCCGCATCCCCATTATAAAGTCCAAGAGAGGGATCATTCACAGTAATCATAATAGGGATCTGTTTTGTGCCTAATTTTTGATGCGCTTCAAAGAGTTGCTCGTTGAGAAAATCCACTCCATACCTTCCTTTTCTCAAAGGTGTTAAGACGTGCATGTTTTTTTCTAAAATCATTTGAATGAGAGCTTGTACTGGAGGAAGAGGTTTATAGGCAATAGGTCGCCCGCTTTTAACGCTTGTAGCCAGATCTACAATTTCTTGAAGCTCTGCGCGTAAACAGAGATTGAGCTGCGCAACATGCGTTGGATCTGCTGCTAAATCAGCAAAAAAATGTCCTGATTCAACGGGAGGAAGTTGGTCTTTATCTCCGAGAAGAATGAGACGCGCCCCTGAAGGCATCGCCGCAAAGAGTTTTGCCATCAATTCTGCATCGATCATCGATCCCTCATCCACAAGCACCAGGTCCGCGTACAACCTGTCTCTTGTCAGCAATGAATGTAGGGTTGTCACTTTGCAAGTTTTAGCTAAATCCCCAAGAGCCAATCGAATATTTGCGGTCGCTTTGCCCGTAGGGGCAGCGACGATAATTTCTTGATTGAAATACTTTTGAAAGTAGCGGAGCAAAAGGGCCGCCGTATAGGTTTTACCCGTGCCGGGACCGCCACAAATAAGAGTGAGTGTATGTTTAGCTGCTTGTAATATGGCCATTTTTTGTTCGGGTTGTAGGGAGAGGGGCTGCAAGCTCTCTTCTAATTCTTGCAGAGGGATTTGAATGGTGGGAGGATACGCTTTTAGACGCTCTAGGTGGGTAAGAAAGGTTTGCTCACTCTCCCAGTTTCGTTGGAGATAAAAGCGGTTGTCTTGTTGCGCAATCCCAAATAGAGAGGGAGGGAGTTTAAGAGCGCCCTCTATAAGTTGTAGATCGAGATCTGGAGCAAGTGAGGGAACAAGTTTTTGAGGTTCCACTTTAACGCAGAGATGCCCTTCTCGCGCACTCTTTAGGAGATAGGCTAAAAATAGGTGAGAGCTTTGTTCGCCTGCTGGATAGATTTTTTGTGCAAATAGATGATCAATAGGTAAAAAATGTGACTCAATTCCCATAATAAACAACGCCTCCCCCAGTTTTTGGATCAAGTCCCCGCAAAAAGAGATAGAAGCAGCCTCCAAAGTGATTTTCTCGACCAAATAGTTTTAAATAACGCACAGCTGCTTGTCTGTACACACTCGCTTGCAGTGCATACGAGTGCTCTTGGCACGCTTTTTGGAGAGCGTCCGGTGAGTAGTCTTCTAAATAATTGGATTTCCAATCGATGATGTAGTAGCTATTTTGATGTTCAAAAAACAGGTCGATAAATCCTTTGAGATAGCCGCAGGGTGATTTTGAGGGGTATAAAAACTCCATTTCTTTGATCAATTTTTGAGGGGCCACATCTTGGAGGCAAAACCCTTGCAGTGGTGTTTCAAAAGCGTGTTTAATCAGCGTGTGCACCTCTGTTTCCCAAGATTCTAAATGGCTTCCTTTAAGAAAATTAGAAATAAATGGGCGTAAATCAGTTTTACAGTTTTTAAAGGGAATTTCTTCAAAAAGCGCATGCAAAACAGTGCCTGTTTGAGGTCCTGCCGGCAGCTGCGTTGCGGGGATGGTGAGCGGTGTGTGCGCCTGTTTAGGTGCCAACGAAGAGTAGGAATGGATGGCGTAAGGGATAAAGTTGAGTGGTGAGGGATCTTGGATCAAAAGCTTTTTGGGTGTTCGAACGACGTTTAGAGGCATTTCTGCGCATGTTTTAAGGGTAAAATATGAATGATTGGCAACAAACTGCTCCACAGACTCCCCTCGCAGCACTTGGGTGATGAACTGGTGCAAGGGTGTTTTTTCTCGATTGAGCAGAGGTAAATAGAGTTTTTGTTTAGCGCGTGTGAGCGCTACATAAAGTTGTCGCATTTTTTCTGAGCGCTCTTGTTCTTCTTTCATATCTGCTGTGAGGATGAGACCAACGGGGAAAACAACCTCAAACTCTAACCCCTTGCTCATATGAATGGTCATGAGTTGAATGGCGTCTTCTTCTGATTTTGCGCGCGCTTTGAACTTGTCAGAATCAGGATTTTCTTCTTTCAGTTTTTGCAAAAAGGGCAAGTACTCTTCGCTATGAGGAGAGTACTCTGCAAGCAGCTCTACAAGCTGTAATATCTCGATGTAGAGCGCTTCTCCAGGAAAATGCTCTTGCTTAAGGATTGCTTGAAATAGCACTAAGATCCCTTTTGTTTCAAGCAGATGATGATAGGTGTAAAAGCGTGGGATGTATGACTCAAATCCTTCGCTTAATTGTTCAAGCGAGAGATTAAAAAAGGGGCCTCCAAGCGCTTTTGCAATCAATGTGCGCTCTCTTGGGTTATAGATGGCGTGCAAAAGCTCTTCTAAGATAGCGAGCGCTTGTGTCTCGGCAAGAGAGGCACTTTTTTTAGGGGTAACGGGGAGGGGGCAGCTTTCTAAAAATCGTTTAGCTTGTGCATGGTCTTTTACCAGCACTGCGCATTCACTATAAGGGATCTGTTTTTCTTGGTGTAACTGCTCTATTTGTTGATGAATAAAGCTAAAGAGCGTGGCCTCATCCTCTGCTCTACAAAAACAAATCTCTCCCCCTTGACCCTCTGTTAGGGCGGCCTCCACTGGAGGAAGAGAAAGTGTTGTGCCAAGCTTTGGCAGGGTGATTAAATCGGGTGTACGACTAAATAAAAGATTCAGCGCTTCTACTAGCTGGGGAGCTGAGCGATAGTTGCGTATTAAAGAGGCTTTAGCCTCCTCTCCCATCGCTTTTTGTGCTTCCATATAAGTGTAGAGGTCAGCTCCACGAAAGCGGTAGATCGACTGCTTGGGATCTCCCACTAAATAGAGCGGTTTATGCCCTAAAAAAAGTGTGGAAAAAATATCCCATTGCATTGGATCCGTATCCTGAAATTCATCGATTAAAACAGCAGCGTACTGCTCGCGGATGATTTGAGAAAATTCGGGGCGGTGCACATTTTGTTGCATTTGTTTGAGCAAATCATCAAAAAAGAAAAGATCTTCTTTCTCTACCACTCTCTCCAGGTGCTTCTGCGCACCTTGTGCTAAACGACCTAAAATCGCCTCAGTCGAAGAGATCTCTCTCAGCAGAGGAATGAGTTTTTGATTAAGTGGCGCGAGAAATTCGGGGTAAGGTCCTTTATTTTTCAACAAGTTCTGCTCTGTCATCTGCAAAATGGGTAGATCGATCAAAACATCCCATTTTTCAGAAAATAACCGAGAAAAATGCTCTAACCCCCTCTCAATTTCTGGTTTAACCTCTCTTTGTCGATTGCACATTGTTCCAAAGCAAGGAGCGAGTTGCACAAGTTTTTCTAAAACTATTTCTGAGTTTAAGTTAAGTCTTTTAACCT
>JAJACO010000072.1 GCA_022601475.1 Chlamydiales bacterium | reverse complement strand
TAAGTTAAGACGCTCTTCAAGCTCTTTTACGCGCTTTTGAAGGAACTGTACCATTTCAAAAAGTTCATCATATGTGGGTCGCATGCCTGGCAACTATAAACTCAAACGTTTATATTGTCACCCCCTCACTGAACGGATACGTAAAAAATACTAGACGGAACAATCTACTTATATGAATTAAAGACATGGAAAGCAGAGCTCTATGCCTGGAAGTCATTTGGAAAAAATCATAAGTTAAATTTTCTCCTTTCTGATATAGATAAAAAACTATTCAATATCCAAGGGAGACCCCGCTATGAAAAGTGACAACCCCAAACCTACTACAAATGATGCTGGGATTCCAGTCTCTAGCGACGAGTACTCTCTCACAGTTGGACCCGATGGTCCTATCTTACTACAAGACCATTATCTGATCGAACAAATGGCCAACTTTAATCGAGAGAAAATTCCTGAACGTCAACCACATGCAAAAGGATCAGGAGCTTTTGGTCATTTTGAGGTAACTAAAGATCTTAGCACCTACACCAAAGCGGCGGTATTTCAGCCAGGTAAGAAAACTGATACACTCATACGATTTTCGACAGTGGCGGGGGAACAGGGGAGTCCCGATACTTGGCGCGATCCGCGCGGTTTCGCTTTGAAATTTTATACGAGCGAAGGTGTTTATGATATGGTTGGAAATAACACTCCTGTATTTTTTGTTCGTGATCCGATGAAGTTTCAACACTTCATCCGCTCTCAAAAACGGCGCGCAGACAATGGCCTGCGCGACAATGATATGCAATGGGATTTTTGGACCCTTTCACCCGAGTCTGCACATCAGGTGACGTGGCTCATGGGGGACCGGGGAATTCCGAAGACATGGCGGCATATGAATGGCTATTCAAGTCATACATACATGTGGGTTAATGCAAAAGAGGAGCGTTTTTTTGTTAAATACCACTTCAAGACAGATCAGGGAATAGATTTTCTTACTCAGGAAGAGGCCGACCGTTTAGCCGGTGTGGATTCTGACTATCATCGTCGCGATCTATTTGAGGCTATTAAACGGAATGATTATCCTAGTTGGACGCTTAAGGTTCAGATTATGCCTTTTGAAGAGGCTGCTGCATATCGGCTTAACCCGTTTGACTTGACTAAAGTTTGGCCTCATCGTGATTATCCATTGCAAGAGGTTGGTCGATTGACGCTTAACCGCAATCCTGTAGATTTCCACACAGAGATCGAGCAAGCCGCTTTTGAACCGAACAACATGGTATCGGGGATAGGTCCCAGCCCGGATAAGATGCTCCTCGCTCGTCTTTTTGCTTATAGCGATGCTCATCGCGCACGTCTGGGGGTAAACTATAAGCAGATACCGGTCAATCGTCCAAGGTGTCCTTTCCACAGTTACAGCAAGGATGGGGCCATGCGGATGGAAAATGTTTCCGATCCTGTATATGCTCCAAATTCAAAGGGAGGGCCTAAAGCCGATGGTGAAAGCTATCCCCAGTTGGAAGTGTGGGATGCAAGTGGTGAGTTCGTGCATGCCGCTTATACTCTAAGAAAGGACGATGATGATTGGAGTCAAGCTGGCGATCTAGTACGCAATATCATGGACGATGCGCAGCGTGATCGGCTAGTCTCAAATGTTGTCGGACATCTTAAGAAAGGGGTATCAGAGCCTGTTCTGCAGCGAGCATTTGAGTACTGGCATAACATCGATAAGGATATTGGAGAGAGAATCAAAAAGGGCATAAAATCGTAAAAGACATTTATCGCTATTTTTGCTTACAGGTCGTTTATTATCTGAAGGAGAGCTTTAAATAACTCTTCTTGAGTGTCACTTAAAGCATTAATCATATCAAAATGATGAGCCTTAGGGACTTCAATCAATGTTACTTGGCAATTTATTTTTTGAAGACAATGAGCATATTTTTTAGATTGAGTGATAAAAGCTTCAAGTTCTTTTTCTCCATATGCCATGACCACAGGAAGGGGATGAGTAGGCAAATGAAATAAAGGACTTGCTCGGCTAGCATCTTCTAGTGTCATACGAAGAAGATCTTGTGGTGGGATGCCACCAAGAACATGATCTTTTAGGTCGTAAATTCCTGATGTAAGCCCCGCTCCCTTTATCACATTATCAGGCAGTTCATACCGCACGGGCCAATCAGGCATTAAAGTAGTTGCAGCCAAGTGAGCACCAGCCGAATTTCCAAAAATAAACAGTTGATCCGGGGCACCTCCATATTCAGCAATATTCTGATATATCCAACGAATTGCGCACCGTACATGGTCGATCATTTGGTCTATCGAATACTCGGGAGCTAGACCATAATCGATGGGTATCCAAATCATACCTTCAGAGAGGATTGCTTCTGCTTGAAGGGCGCGGGGCATTTTTGAACCATGGGTCCATCCTCCTCCGTGAATATCAATAAGAACAGGGGTATTCACAGCATTCAATGGGGCATAGATATCTAATTTTTGTATCAATTCTTGTCCATAGGAGATATCTTTGATGGGATCTAGACGATCTTGTACAGCTTGAGCTCTTTCTCTGTTAGCCTGCAACCATCCCCAGGGATTGGAGATTGTTTTAAATACATCATAATCATCTTTCGATAGTTGGTGATTTTTATTTTTCATATTTTAAATAGAATGCTTGAAACATGTCGGATCCATCTTACTTTAAAATCTCACAAAACATGCCTACATGTAATTTTTCCTTGATGTAATGCGGGCTCAATTGTACTAGAGAAGCTCAATGATTTGGAGAAAATTTTTGCTTTGTCGAATTAAGATCATGGATTCTTTGAAAAAGGGGTCAGGCATGACATTCTTTTCCTGCCTAAATGCGATGTATACCTTAAGAGAGAGGTTAACAGATTGTCATGTCTGATTCTCCGCTGAGGATTTGAATGTGAGGCCATCACTAAAAATCTCCAGCTACTGGGTACACTTCGAACTTTTGACTGGCTAGGTCTCTTTCAATAATTTTCAACTCTCTCAAAATTAATACTTTAAATTTACATCCTAAAAAATATTTAATTTTTTTCATTGTTCGAAAATAAATCGAGGACGAGGTGTCGCTTATATAGGGTTGTTGGGAACGAGAGCAAGTGGATATCAGTTTTGACGAAATAAAGATCTTTAAGCCGTTTCCTAAAGGTGTAAATGAACTGCCTTAAAACATCAAATTCCGGCATAAATATTTGATATTGCCGAACGGCTGATTGAACATTGGTGATCCGATCAATCGATTGAATCTGTCCTATCTTCTCCAATAACTGGGGAAGCTTTTCTTTTGAAAACCGATAAGAAATATCAGAAAGAGATTCATCCATCATTTTATGAAAAGGAAATCCAAAAAATTGTTTTATGCGTATTTTCAAATCGCTGATGAAGCTTAAAAAAAGTTGATAACATTCTTTATATATCTCTTCGTGTCGGCTGATCTTGAACTCCTTTTTATCCTGAATCATTTCAATTCCATCCACACAGTCATCCACCTGATAAAGGTCAAATAAAAGCTGAATTACAATTTTGTCAAGATCGCTATATACTTCAAATTGCATAAAAAAATTTCCTTGTTGAAACGCTTTAAAAATCTCTATTACAGCTTTCCAATCTCGTTCAAAGTCAGGATTGTTGTGAAGGATCGGCGAAATAAAAATCGGTAATAGGGGCTCTATCTTGATCAAACAATTGCGGAGTAATACTCCCCGTGTTGTCTTTGAGCTGTTTTGGATTTCAGGAATTACCGCGCGGATTGCAACAATAACTTGCAATATTTTAATCCAAGGAGGAGCTATTTCTGGTAACTTTCCAATGATTACTTGCAGTTCTTTTGGCTTTCTTAATTCGTAATTTTTTTTATTTCTTACATTTGTTACGGCTAGTACTCCTGAGGTTGCTAAATGATCAAGTGCGGTCATCAAGCTTCTTTTAGAATAACCTACCTCGCTAAGATCAGAAGCTGAGAAGTGCATCCCATTTCTCGTCAAAAAATGTGTCAAAACATCAGCCTTTGCCCCAGGACCAAATAGATTTCGTAACCGAAGCATAAGCAGGGAGGGAGACTCGAGTGCTGGTAATAAGGATTTCCCGCTCACTTTAGGTGTAAGGTGAGCAACTTCTTCCATATTCGGCCATTTTGCTGATGAGACTGAATTTAAGGCTGCAGCAAATTGTGAAAAAGAGAGCGCTGTATCAGCGTCCATTTTTTTTAGAAAAGTGCGCAATCGACTTACGGAAATATATTCATGATAATGGGAGGACCAATCCAATGCCTCGTCACGCAGACGGGGGTCGTATTTGGAGATGATCGCTGTCAAAATAATGAGTTCTTCTGGTTGGATTAAACAATTCTCGTAAAATCGGTGGTCGGCTCCTGCTACTCCCAACTCTTTCCATGAGTTCCAGGCTATTCCAGCAAGATAGTCGTCAAATTCTTCTTTTACGGTGTTCATTTTACCCTTCCAGTTCGTGCAATGCTTCTGCTAAACATCTCGCAAATTCTTTTGAAACGTCATGAGTTTGACACCAAATAGCTGCTTTTTTAAGTTCCATCTAGTTAGGTTGCAAATGTTTTAAATCTTTGAAGTGTTTTGAATTGGGTCCTTGATCCACGGATGCATATAATTTAAAGCAAATCTGATCAAACCTGCTTGCACAATAGAGTGTTAGCCCACCAAAGTGAAGAGGATCTAGACGATCTTGGAATCCATCTGGTAGGCCCATTTTCCATAAGTCCGCAGGAGCTGAATTGATCCAATCTTCAGGAAGTTTGAGTGCTAATCCTACTTCTCTAATCGCTGTAAGTAGGGGCGCTGGTAAAGGATGGGCTGAAATAAGCTTGTTTTTACCTAATAGAGCAACTATATCTAAGTCTCTGGTAGGTCGAATAATGCGTCCCAATAGTAATAAGGCTCCTCCTCCGATTGCTGCCACTTCATATTTCAATCCCTTATCTGACAAGTAAGAACCCAAGGTCTCTAATGCCCCATTTAGTGTATTTGAATCCATGAAACCTCTTGTTTCGTGAAGTTTAACTTCATGTTACGGTAACATAATCCTACTGAATTGTCAGATAAACTGCAAATATTTTAACCAAAAAAAAAGGAGGTCAGGCATGACAATCAGATATTCTTTTCCTGTCTAAATGCGATACATGCCTTAAGGAAGAGGGGGTTGAATGAATGTCAGATTGTCATGTCTGACCCACCGCTTTAGCAATTAAAGCTTGATCCTCTACATGATAATCGTGGTATTCAGCATAAAATGCTTTTCTAGGAGCGTTTTCAAAACAACGATTATCCATGAGCCTTCTCAAGATTAAGTAACCACTGCTTTCTTGCGCTGCCTCCTCCATAACCCCCAGGCTTGCCATTAAGATTTATCACACGATGGCAAGGGATGACAATAGCTAGCTGGTTTGCGCCATTAGCATTGGCAACTGCACGGACTGCTGTCGGTTTCCTAATTGAGCGCGCAATATCAGTATACGTTTGAGTTGTCCCTGAGGGGATTTTCTGTAACGCTTTCCATACCTGTTTCTGGAACGGTGACCCAAGCATCCTTATAGGTGCTGTAAATTGGGTGCGCGCTCCTCTGAAATATTCAATAAGCTCTGCCTCAATCGACCGAAGAGGCTCGGTCCAGCCCGGGATGATAGCAGATCGAGTTTTTTTACGAAGCCTTTCAATTTCTCGCTCTAGGCCACGTCTGTCTACAAATTCGAGCAAATAGAGAGCACTTTCATCCCCGATGGCAAGCATCGGACCCAGAGGAGTATCGAGCCAAGTAGCGTAAAGAATGAATACTTCTCCTGCGCGTACAGGAGCTGCTCCCATGATACGGGAAAAAGCATCTCGAAATCCACTACCTGATTCATAGCCGATTGAGACTTGAGCATCAATTACAGAGGTGTTCTCCCGAATTTGCTTTAATGCAATCCCCATTCTTCTTGCGCGGGCATATTCGACAAAAGTCATTCCGAGGCGTTTTTGAAAAAATCTTCTCGCTTGAGCAGCATTAGTTGATAATTCTTGGAAGTCTCTTTCCTTCCACCTTTTTTCTGGATTGGCTTCCACAGCTTCTACAAGCTTACGTACAAGCTCAGGAACTCGACTGGGATGAGATAAAGGCCTACAGCGTTTGCAGGGGCGATAAGAAGCTAATAGAGCTTGCTGAGCCGTTTCAAAAAATTCACAATTTTCAAAATTTGGCTTTCGGGCTGGACAAGAAGGTCGACAAAAGACAGAAGTTGTTTTGACACCAACGAAAAATACTCCTTCATATGCGGCATCTTTTGCCAGTAAGGCATTATAGTATTCTTGAAGTTTTTGTTTTGAAAACATTGATTACCAATTTAGTAGTTATTTTCTGCCTATTATAACTATGCGGTGGATTTGCCCCCGCCGAAATTGTAACATTGATTTCAGATCACTATTTTTTTTTATCAATAGGCTCAGTAACGGGGTCATCACCATCACAGACCTCATCATCATTTAGCTTATAAGTCTTTTCTCTAAATTTTCCTTAGAGTTGTTTAAAAATGTGGCTCTTTTTCTTATCGAAAAAATGCAAGCCAGCATCCTCTTCCTTATATTTCTATCCAATGAGGTTATGTGGAGATTAGAAAAACCTGAACTTCGGGTTTTAATTATTAAAAATAAGGGATTTATAGAT
>JAJACO010000071.1 GCA_022601475.1 Chlamydiales bacterium | reverse complement strand
TCTGCCTTCAACTCCCTTGATATCGCATAATTAAGGGAGCTCCATGCACTTACTAGAAAGCTTAACTCGTTTGTTGAGTCGATTTCGTTACCCCGTTTCTCTTCCAGAAGATGTGGCACACGATCTTGGGATGCATCTTCCCAACACATTAAGCTTCAAAGATTTTATACAACTTCTCTCCTCACCCCATCACCGTCCTGTCAAAATCCGGAAATACATGCCGCGAGAATTGGCAGAAGCGATGTTTAAATCAGCTCTTAGAAAAGAAACATTTAAATCCTCTTCTCTCTTTTCGTACTACTTTAACAAAGGTTGGCTTGTGATCACCCTTCATTACGATGAAGAGGCGCGTTTGCGCAGGGCGTATCTTCAATGTCCTGCCTGCACTTCTATAGATGGTTTTGATCTTCCTTTGGATGAAGAGATTTTAGCTCAAACTTTCTAGAATTAAGCGTTATTCTCTTTACATTCAGTTATAAAAAGCCTATAATTTGGCAATATTTTTTTTTGATGGCAGTATGGATTTAGCACCTCAAAAGTTTCGTGAAATTGTTTTTCAGCTTCTCTTTTCTCTCGACATGGGAAGTGAGCAAGAAACGGCGTTGATTCCCTTTGTGATGGGAGAGCTAAAGGTAACCAAAAAATATGTGCGCGAAGCCTTTAAAAAATCTAATTTGATTTGGCAAAGCAAAGAGCTGTTAGATCAAGAGATTTCAAAAAGGAGCAAAGAGTACGCTTTAGAGCGCATTAAAACAGTCGAAAAAAACGTTTTAAGGCTCGCCCTATATGAGCTCTTGATTGAAAAGGAATTAAATACAAAAATCATTCTTTCAGAAGCGCACCGCATCACCCGAAAATTTGGCACAAAAGAGGGGGCGGCGTACGTGAATGCCCTTTTAGATGATTCGGAGCCAAAAGATGAACAAGCAGCTACCCTTTCCGCACCAGAAGAAGAAGTCTCTTAAGAAATTTTCTACCTTTGGTATTGGCGGACCCGCCCGTTATTTTTCAGAAGCAAGATCCATTGAGCAGATGCAGCAAATGTTGGCGTACGCCGATCAAGTGCAGCTTCCAATCTGTATTTTGGGCAAAGGTTCGAATGCTTTGTTTGATGATCGAGGCTTTAATGGACTTGTGATTCTCAATCGAATCGATTTTTTGCGCTCAGATCTAGAGAAGGGTCTTTTTTGCGCGGGGAGTGGATATAGCTTTGCCAGGCTTGGGAAACAAACAGCTCGGTTGGGATGGACAGGTTTAGAGTTTGCTTCTGGGATTCCGGCTACAGTTGGAGGGGCTTTATTTATGAATGCAGGGGCAATGGGACAACAAACATGTGATTCTTTAGTTGCTGTGAAGTATGTGAACGAGAAAGGAGAGCTTGAGCATTTACTAAAAGCAGAGCTAGAATTTGGGTATAGAACAAGTTCTTTTCAGCACAGACAGGGGGCGATTGTTGAGGGGAGGTTTAAGCTCGCTCCTTCCAAAACCGCCAAGAGTGCGCAAAATACATTGCTCAGTGCCCGTTTACAAACTCAACCCTACGGCGAAAAATCTGCCGGGTGTGCCTTTCGCAATCCAGCCCTTAAGCCAGCGGGTAAACTTATCGAAGAGTGTGGATTAAAGGGACAATCTGTTGGAGGGGCGCAAATCTCGTTGAAGCACGCCAATTTTATTGTGAATCAGGGAGGGGCGAGTGCAGAGAATGTCTTGGGATTAATCCAAAAAATTAAAGAGCAAATCCATCAAAAAACTGGCATTTTGTTAGAAGAAGAAATACGATATATTCCTTATGAATAAAATCCCCTTTAGAGCCGATCTGCACTGCCACTCCACTTTTTCTGATGGAACAGATTCTCCACAAGCGCTTGTGGATTTGGCGATTGCATCGGGCCTTTCGGGCCTTTCGATCACAGATCACGACACTCTTGCCGCGTATCCCGCTGTTTTAGATTATGCTAAACAACGTGGACTTTTAATGATTAGCGGCATTGAACTCTCAGCCTCTTACAGAGGAGATCCGGTGCATATCCTTGGATATGGCTTTGATTTAAAAAACCAAGCTTTAGCAAACTTTTGTGAAGCGCATCACAAGCGACGCATGGATCGCAATTTAGAAATCGTAGAAAATCTACGCAAACTTGGATTAAATCTTGATCTAGATATTTCAAAATCGGGAAGCTTTGGACGGCCACATATTGCCGCAGCTCTCATAGAAATAGGGGTTGTTGATTCCATCCAAGAAGCCTTTACTCGTTATTTAGGGGAGGGCAAGCTCGCTTACGCTCCTGGACGAGTCGTTGAGGTGGCAGAGACAATAGAGACAATTCGTGAAGCTTCGGGCAAGGCAATTCTTGCGCACCCGCACTTAATTAAAAGAAGCACGACTGTGCGCGCTATGTTGCAAATGCCCTTTGATGGGCTAGAGGGATATTACGCTCGATTTGGCCCTGATCAAGAGAAAAAATGGATTGAAATCGCCAAGCAAAAAAATTGGATCATTACGGGAGGGTCAGATTATCACGGCAGCATCAAACCTCAAAGCAAGCTGGGAAGCTCTTGGGTGGATCAAAAAATCTTTGAAAAGCTGATGGGGTATGTTGCATAACTCAAGCTTGCATCCGCTTTTAGAATCGCACTTAGAGTTTAAATCAATAAAATGGGGACTCGAACGGATCATAGAGGCCGATCGCCTATTGCACTCTCCAAGCAAACAGTTTGCTTCTGTTCATGTTGCAGGAACCAATGGCAAGGGATCTGTAGCGACGAAAATCGCAAGAGCTCTTGAGACAACGGGCAAAAAGGTGGGGCTTTTTACCTCACCGCATATTGAGTCCTATCGCGAGAGAGTACAAGTGAATGGACGCCTTATTCCAGAGGAGCGGGTGGATGTTATTTTAAATAAAATTTTATCCTCTACACCCGAGATGTGTCTCTCATATTTCGAGCTTTTGACCCTTTTAGCATTTTGCCATTTTGCCGAAGAAAAAGTGGATGTTGCTGTGTTAGAAACCGGAATGGGAGGACGCTTAGATGCAACCAATATCGTTGAGCCTGTTCTTTCTATCATTACTTCGATTGATTTTGATCACACAGCTCATTTGGGAAAGAGCTTAGAGACCATTGCCTTTGAAAAAGCGGGGATTCTTAAGCCGGGAGTGTCAGCTCTTTTAGGACCGCACGTTAAGCCGCAGGCTGTTTTTAAAGAGGTTGCCGAAAAGTTAAAATGCCCTCTGTTTGATGTGTCAGGAGATTTTGAACATTATGATTTAGAAAATAGCGCCATTGCAAAAAAGGCACTCAGCTTACTCCCATTTCCGTTAGAGAATAAATCAATCATGATAGGTTTAAGCGCAGTACCTCCTTGCCGTTTTGAGGTGGTTTCTGAGAAAGATCCCCTAGTTATTCTGGATGTGGCACACAATCCCAATGGACTTGCGCGCACCTTTGAGCGTATGCAATGGGCATATCCTTCTAAAAAAGTGTATGTTTTAGCCGGTTTTTGCGAAGATAAGGCGATAGAAGAATCCTTAAATTTTTTAGAAAAGCAGGCAGAGAAGCTCTATTTAACCCACACCGATCATCCCCGTCTGTTATCTCTTGGAGATGCAGATTTTGAGCGAGTTTTTCAAGAAGCTTACTTAGAAGCGCAAAAAAATGAGGGGATTTTGCTTGTATGTGGCACCTTTTTTATAATGAGTGCCGCTAAAAAGGCTGTATCCAAAGCACTGTTGGAGAAAGGGGACGATTAATCCACTGATGGAAGCGCACTTCAAAGTGATTTGACTCTAAACTCTCCAAATAGTCTAAAAGCGCTTTTTGTTCGTTTTTCCCTTCGGGATGTCCTGGATAGCACGTGATGCAGAGAGCTCCTTTTTTAGAGAGAGCTTTTAGGGCGCTTTGTACGCTTTTTAGGGTAGATTGTGTGCAAGTTGTAAGCGATTTATCTCCTCCGGGAAGATACCCTAGGTTGTAGACGATTAAGTCAATCGATGTCTCTTCAAGCGGTGTATGCGATTGGTTTTTAAGCGTGATCACAGCTCTTTGTTTGGCTGAGAGTTGTAAAAGACGGTTTTGTGTCTGAAAAATGGCTTCTGCCTGGATATCATAGGCGATTAACTCACCTTCTCCGTTTAGGAGTTGGGCGAGATAGAGAGTGTCGTGTCCATTGCCTGCTGTCGCATCGATCACTCGATCACCAGGGCGTATATGTTTGCTCCAATAAGAGTGAGCAAGGGTGAGATGCGGTTTCATAAAAATAGAGATTAGCTGATTTTTCTTTAAAGAAATAGCCCAATTTGTTAATTTTGCTCTCCATTTGGGGTATTAGCTCAGTTGGTTAGAGCGCCACGTTGACATCGTGGAGGTCAGCTGTTCGAGTCAGCTATATCCCATTATCATGTTTTTTCATCTTGCCAAAGAAATTTTAGCCCTAGCTGTATTAGAGTTGTTTCCCACAGCCCAACTCATTGGGGGAGAGGTGGATGAAATTGGATTTTCCTACGATTTTGCTCTTCCCGATAAAACTCTCTCTCTGTTTGGGCCAAAAGAGCTAGAGCTTTTAGAAGAGAAAATGCGCAAGATCGTCTACGAAAAACGTCCTATAAAAAATTTAGAGATGATGCGAGAAAATGCCTCTCTTTATTTGGAGCATTTAAAGCAG
>JAJACO010000070.1 GCA_022601475.1 Chlamydiales bacterium | reverse complement strand
TTTTGGTTTAAGTTTTCAATGAAAAACCTAGCTTTTTTTCCTTGAAAATTTTAAGATAAGGTTTAAATATGCAAGGAATAGAATGAAACGCCAAGCCTTTCTCTCCCAAATTAGTCTTTATTTTCGCACGCATCCTGTTGTAGCGCTACTGGGTCCAAGACAGTGTGGAAAAACAACCCTTGCTAAGATGCATTGCAAAAATGACTTTCCTCGCTCGAACTATTTTGATTTGGAAGATCAAACGGATCTCATGCGCCTTCAAGATCCCAAGATGGCTCTTGAGCGTTTAGAGGGTTTAATCGTGATCGATGAGATCCAGCTGATTCCAGATCTTTTTAAAACATTGCGCGTTTTGGTGGATCAAGATCCAAACAAGCGTTTTTTAATTCTAGGCAGTGCATCCATAGAATTGATTAGGCAATCCTCGGAAACTCTAGCTGGGCGGATTGCCTATATCGAGCTTACCCCATTTTCTTATACCGAAACACATGAGCTCGATGCGTTATGGAGAAGAGGTGGGTTTCCAAAGTCTTACCTTGCTGAAAATGAATTGGATAGCGCTCTTTGGCGCAAGTTTTATATTTCTAGCTTTCTGGAACGGGACATTCCACAGCTTGGCATTAATATTCCGGCGCATGCTCTTAAGCGTTTTTGGGCTATGCTAGCTCATTATCACGGGAATGTATTTAACGCCTCTGAATTGGGCCGCTCTTTTGGCACTTCTAGTGTCACGATTCGACGTTATTTAGATATATTAACGGGCACTTTTATGGTTCGCCAGTTGCAGCCTTGGCACGAGAATTTTAAAAAGCGGCAAGTGAAGTCGCCCAAAATCTATTTTAGAGATAGTGGGATTTTGCACTCCATTCTTGATGTTGAAAATCTCTCACAATTGCAAATACATCCAAAAATCGGAGCTTCTTGGGAGGGTTTTGCACTTGAAGAGCTGTTGCGTATTCACCATGGAGAGGCTTATTTTTGGTCTACGCATAGTGGAGCTGAACTGGATTTATTGATTTTAGAAAAGGGAAAGAGACTTGGGTTTGAGTTTAAGTATTCTTCTGCCCCGAAGATGACAAAGTCTATGCAGATTAGTTTTCGGGACTTAAAATTAGATGAGTTGACTGTGATCTATCCGGGTGATGTGGATTATATTCTTGCTGAAAAGATTTTTGTGAAGGGGCTAAAAAATTATTTACATTCCATGATCCAGGTCCGATCTTAAATCTTATGCATTTGATTCTACTAACAGGATGGGCAGGATCCGCCTGACGGCGGGCAAGATGGGCAGTGAGGATTATACCCATTATGAGGAAGCTGCGTTTGCCTGAAAGGCTTCATGAAGAAAGAGGATTCTTCTTCTGAAAAAGGGAATTTGTTTGGATTTCTCTTGAAAGGAGCCCCTTTTTCAGAAGAAGAATCCTCTTTCTTCATGATGTCGCTTATGCGACATAAACGCAGTCTACCACTTTCTCGAACAAGGCTTGAGATTAAAAAAATCATTTTATCCTGCCTATCCTACCCGCCGCCAGGCGGATATTGCCCACCCTGTTAACTTAACCTTTGGGTTGATAAACATCTTACTTCCAAAAGCTAAAACTTAAAGTTCAGGTCAATCGCACTCTTGCAGAAGCTTGAGGTAAGAATCAAATCTTAAAGGAGAAATCACGCCCTCTTCAACAGCCTCTCTTAAAGCGCAGCCAGGCTCGTGGGAATGAGAGCAGTTAGTGAACTTGCAATGGGCGCTTTGAGTATAGATTTCTGGGAAATACGCTTCTAGATCAGCCCTTTGCAGATCCCAAATTCCAAAGCTACGAATCCCCGGTGTATCAATGCACCACCCTCCAAAGCTGAGAGGGATTAACTGCGCTGTAGAGGTTGTGTGCGCCCCTTTGCGCGTTTTATCGATTACCTCTCTTGTTGCGAGGTTAAGCCCCGTGATTAAATTGATTAGAGTGGATTTACCCACACCGGATTGGCCCGAAAAAACAGACGCTTTGTTGTGCATTTGTGTTTTGAGTTGTTCGATCCCTTCTCCTGTCTCAGCGCTTAATGCGATGAGAGGGATTTCTAGGTCTGTATAGGTTTTGAGCACTTGCTCAAATAAAACTTTTTCTTCGGGGTGCGTTTGTAAAAGATCCACTTTATTGAGCAAAATCACCGGCTCCATTCCTCCCTTATAGGTTGCGATGATATAACGGTCCAAAAGGGCGGGCTTTAGAGGTGGGGTTACAACAGAGAGAGTGATAAGCACTTGGTCGATGTTTGCGGCAATCAGCTGTTGGGTTTTGCGTCGCAGGTGCTCTTTGCGCGCTAAAACAGAGTGTCTTTGCTCGATGTGCGCAATGGCTCCTACACGTTCGCCACCTTGCTCAAAAAGCACAAAATCTCCCACAGTAACGAGGTTTTTAACACGGGTCATCTCTTTTTTAAGAACCCCTCTTAAGGTACATAGATAGATTTGTTGCTCATGTTCTACAGAAATTTCTTCGGGAAAAATTGCTAAGACACGTCCCCGTAAAAGATTTTTTTGAGAAAGGGTCTTTTCTTGTTGCTTATGTAGATTTTTTTGTCTTTGTTCTTGGTCGGTTTTTTTAAATTTAGAGCGGTCCCGCTTTGAGGCGTGTTTGCGCGTTTGCTTACGCTCTTTTTTAGATTCATAAAAGTCCTCTTCGTGCTTCATGGGCCACCTAGATGGTACATGAGTAGCGCTCCGGCAATGGCGACATTGAGCGATTCTATTGATTGGATTGGGACTGCCACTTTGGTGCCAAAGCTTTCGGCTTGTGAAGAGACCCCTTCGGCTTCATTACTTAAGATAAGAAGCGTATTTTTTTGAGGGGAGATTTTAGATAGCGGAGTGCCTTCCATATCAGCAATATAACTTGTGAGGTGGTTTTCTTGTTTAAGTGCTTCAAGTTCTTTGTAGGTGCCCATTTTCCAGGGGAGATAAAAAAGCGCTCCTCTTGAGGCGCGGAGCACTTTTTCATGAAAAGGATCGACGCAATTGGGCAAAAAGAACACTCCTTGCCAGTTGAGACCGAGAGCTGTGCGAATGAGAGTGCCTAGATTTCCGGGGTCCTGAATCGCATCGAGCACAAGCAGGGGCGCTTGTTTTTGCAGAGAGGAGGAGTTGGGTAGAGGGAACTCGGCGACGATCGGTTCTGGAGAGGGAAGGTTTGTGATTTTTTTTAGTATTTCAGGAGTCACAAGATATGTTTCTTGGGCAGTCAATTTATCTTCAAGTTTTGCAATAAAGAGTTTGGAGGGGGTGTGGAGTTTGCTGATCTCTTGAATGAGTTTGTAACCAGAGACCAAAACCGCTTTTTGCTCCTCTCTATAGTGTTTGTTTTGGCGCAGGTGGACAAGGTGTTTTATAACGGGGTTTTGTAGGCTTGTGATTTTTTTTGGTGTCTGATTAAACATTTCACTTTATTATCAAAATATTATGATCCCTTTTAGAAAAACGATTGGTTTCCGGCTTTTGGGAGTTGCTTTTATTCTACTCGCTCTTCCCCTTTTAGTGGATTCTTTTATCCTCATTCAAGAACTCTATGTACAAACGATTGAAAAATCCAAGGCGTATCTTGTTGAAATTGGGCAGTTGCGGGAGTTGCCTCTCACGCAGTTACAACCGTTAAATAAGCCTTTGATCGATGTGTTTATGCAAGATTTAAATTTAGAAGAAGATTTTCCTCAAACTCCTAGCGACCAAATGAATAAAAAACTCGAAGCGCTTGCAAAGGTGGGGGAATTTTCTAATATTTTATTAATAAAATATACCGATGATGGTGAGTACATTGTCACAGCATCGGGGCTTTCCGGGAGTGTAGGTGAAAATTTTACTGAATTTTTTAAACTCAATGATCTCTACGCTTCTGAGGCTTTAGAAAGAGGTTTTACAAGCTATATCACCTACGATAATAAGACGTTGGAACCCTTTTTTTTGGTCGCTCATGTGGTTTATTCCGAAAAAGAGCAGCGTGTATTGGGTGTGTTGGCTGTTTCTCAAAATATTTCTAATAAACTCAGTCGACTCTTAAAGCTCGATCAACAGAAATATCCTGTGAGTTTTGCGTTTTTACTCCCCTCCTCTATTGTGTTTGCAGCGACAGATCCTGAGTTACGTTTTAACTATTTTTTTCCTCTTTCGGACCAGCTACGCACACTGTTTCTCAAAGAACAGCCTATTGCCTCCGAATTTTTGCCTCAAAAACCAATTGCGATTGATGATCGCATTGGATTTCCATTTTTTGAATTTGAATGGATGGGTGAAAAACAAATAGGCTATATCAATAAGCTTCCAGAAACCAATTACTCTTTGCTGACCTACGCTTCGCACGATGCGATTTTTGAAAGACCTTTTTTTCAGTTTTTTAACGTTTATATCGTCTATGGGATCATTCTTGTGCTGGGAGGCTTGATTGCCTATTTTCTTACAAAACGCATGGCAAAACCTATCCGTTCTTTGAGTATGGTGATGCAAAAAATTCAAGAAGGGGATTTAAATTACAGATATCAAAAAGATACGTTGGGTTTTGAGATCAATGCTCTAGGAGGTATGTTTAATGAGATGGTGGATGCTGTTATCGATAAAAAACAGAGTGCAGAAAAACAAAGAGTAGATCGAGAAACTTTGGGACGAGAGCTAAAGCTTGGTCAACAGGTACAGCGCAATTTATTGCCTCACAGTATGCCGCAGTATTCGGGAGTTGAAATTGCAGAAAAATATATCCCCGCTATTGAAGTGGGAGGAGATTTTTATGACGTTTTTGTAAAAAACCCTGAGAAAGGTACAAAAATTGTCATCGCGGTTGCTGACGCCTCTGGCAAAGGGGTGCAGGCGTGTTTTTATTCGCTGAGCGTGCGCAATATTTTGCGCACATGTGCAAAAGAGTACCCTGAGATTGGTCAGGCGATGAGCGCTGCGAATAATTTATTTCTTAAAGATACAGGAGAAAGCGGGATGTTTGTCACGGTGCTGGCAGGCGAGTATGATGCGCGCACACGTATTTTTAGCTATCACTCTTGTGGTCACAATCCTGGGTTGATCCGGCGAGTAAATGGACAAATCGATATGTTAGGGGAGGTGGGAATAGCCATGGGGGTGCTGCCTTCGGAGTCTAAAGCTACCTATCATGTGCAGCTACATTTGGGAGATGTGGTGGTTCTTTATTCAGATGGAATTACAGAAGCGCACGATATGGATTATCAACCTTATGGCGAAGAGAGATTAATGCACTGTTTATCGCAAGCAGCAGAGAAGGCAGCTACAGATATTGTTGATAAAATTGTTGAAGATGTTGAGAAGTTTGTTGGATTAGCACCTCAGCATGATGATATTACACTCTTGGTGATGAAGATACGCGCATGATAAAAAAAAGCTTTACACTCCGTATTTTAGCCATTAGTTTTCTTGTACTAGCGCTCCCTTTATTAATAGATTCGTTTATTTTTTTTAAAAGCTCTTATGTCGCGTCGATCGATGCGGCAAAAGCGGCCCTCAAAGAGGTGGCGCGCTATCGCACTTTAGGTTTAACCCAGGCGCAACCTATTAAACAGGCTTTTTTAAATGAGCTTGAATACATTTATGATTTGGGCGCACCCACCGAAGGTTTGAATTTCGAGCAGATCACACAGCAGTTTTCAGAGATTGCAAAAGAAGGAGAGGGATTTCAGATCTTTTTTCTCACCCTTCCAACAGAGGGGCATTTTCAAATTTTAGCCTCAAGCATCCCTTCTGTTGTAGGAAGCTCGTTTATTAGTTATTTAAGATTGGCAGAAGTTTTAGAAAACGGCAGAGGAAGCTTTATTCGATATAACTACTCGGTTGCTAAGCAACGTTATGTGCCCCATATCTTTCTTGCCAGAACCATTCGCTCCCAAAAAACGGGGAAGAATAAAGGGATTTTGATGGTCACAGTGGATATTGAACAAGTTCTAAAAAGCGTATTAGAAGATGGCAAGCAAATGAAAAATGTGGATATTGCCATTCTAAATGCAGATAGCATCGTTTTTGCTTCAACAAATCCAGATTTAGAGGGGCAGTATTTTGATCCGATTTCTCTAAAGCGGAGGTATCAGGTAGAAGATTCTGGGCAGTTGGGCTTTAAAACGCTGCCAAAAAGTCCTCTTCCGGTCATTGAGGAGCATGACGCTCCTTATTTTGAATTTATTTTTGATCAGCAGGTGCAAATTGCCTACAGAGCTTACATGCCGGATACGGGAATCTCTGTGCTTGCGTTTGCTCCTAAGGAGCTTGTTTTTGGAAAAGCTGTGCGTCACTTTTTGCTGATTTACTCAATTTATGGGCTGATTCTGATTGTGGGGGGAGGGATCACTTATTGGCTTTCGTTGTTTATTTCTCGTCCTTTGCGTCAGCTATCCTATTTGATGGGGCAGGTTTCTGAAGGAAATTTAGATGTGCAGTTTCATAAAGAACCTCTTGGTTTTGAAATCAATATATTGGGCACAAGCTTTAATCGAACATTGCGCGATCTTCTTGATAATATCCAAAAAGCAGAAGATGAGCGCGTGCGAAAAGAGACCTATCAGCGGGAGCTTGCCATCGGCAGGCAAGTGCAATACAGCCTTCTTCCTACCCAAGATTTGCAGATTGAAGGGGCACAGATTGCAGGTACGTATATGGCAGCAGAGGATGTGGGAGGAGATTTTTATGAGTACTTTGCCCATACAAGCAAGAAGGGAGAAGAGTCGTTTGTGTGCGTGGTGGCAGACGCTGCGGGACGGGGTATTTTTTCTTGTCTTTATGCACTTGCGGCTAAAAGTTTATTTCGCACCTACGGCTCTTTGTACGATACAATTGGAGAGATCTTAAGTCTTTCTAACAACGCCTTTACATCTGATACTGGGGACACGGGTATGTATCTAACTGCAGTCATGGTCATGTATCATCCCAAAACTAAAATTTTAGAATACCACTCATGTGGGCATGTTCCGGGCATTGTGCGACGCAAAAATGGTGAGCTACTTACGCTCGAGCATTCGGGGATGGCGATTGGCTTAAAAGAATCTCAAACTTATTCTACAGAATCGATTCAGCTCTACTCGGGCGACGTTGTTTTGCTTTATACAGATGGACTTTTAGAAGCATTTAATGAAAAATACCAGCATTTCACTCCAAGACGGTTACGCCACTTGTTACAAACGCATGATTGGATGTCTGCACAAGATGTTGTTGATGGTATCTCTGCAGATCTAAAAAGCTTTATCGATGACATTGTGCAATTGGAGGAGATCATCATTGTTGCCATGAAGGTGGAATAGATGACAGAAATAGACTCGCTGCAAAAAATTATCTGCGATGAGCATCTCTCTATTAGTACAGATTTTGACGACGCAGCACTTCAGGATAGCTGGTCTTGGAGAAATGCGCATTTAGCGCGTCAGCTTGCCCTCCATTTGATTGACACGCCTTCTGGCATTAACCAAGAACAGCTTTTACAAGCGATTCAACTATTAGAGCAAAATGCTTACTCGCTCCTTGCTAACCGTTTTCATGACGCCTCCTCAGTTCAACATTGCCTACAGATCCTCAAGCTTTTTTCTACGGATAAAAAGGCGTGCTATGCACTCAATCGCATCACCCTGCCGATTGGAAACGGTGTGGGATATCATTTGCTTAAATCCACGCTTTTTTTAAAAGAATCTGTCCGCTTAACAGATATGCATGCAAAACAGGCGAGTTTAGCAGCGCTGCTCACTCCATTGCGCCAGAACGTGGGCTCGTGTTTTGCCACAGCACCGGCTATTCTAATTCAGCAGGAGCAGCCCTTGAAATTTCTCTCAGATATCAGCGAGCTGCTGGCTACGGGTAAACTCTCTCGGATTGTAGAGGGAATTGAATACACGGTGCCTTTAAGTGCACGTTGGGGTGTGGGAGATCTTTTGCGCCCCTGTTCTTTAAGCGCACTCAATCTTAAACAGCTGGCAAAAGCGCCAGGTTTAATCGAGGCATTTAAAGCGGCAGGTTTGATTACCAAAAAACAAGAGTGTGCGCCTCTTCTTAGCGCGCATCTCCACCTGGATATGCAAAATACCCCCTTTCTTTCGATGACGCCCGATCAATTGATTAAAACAGTGCTTTTAAGTCATTTTTCGCTCACAGAACAAAAAGTAGTCCTTTATCAACAAAGGCCTGCAGAGAGAGTGAGGGGGGATTTTGTGATGCGCGCTCCTGTGTCTATGAACCAAACAAATCAAGCGTGCAGCCTGTATTTACAAGCGTATGAAAAGGCAAAAACTGCCTTTAGGGCACTTACAGATAATGCACTTTTAAAAGCGTGGGAATTCACACTCGCTTCTCTCTCGGAGGCTAAAGCAGATTTTGCTAAGTGGAATCTTTATGCCAGCTTAGGCGTGCAACCCGAAGAAGCGCATGGCATTGGAAATAGCCTGCATCAAGAGATTCAACAACAGATTGAAGCAGTGAATCGTGAGCTTGAAGAGTATCAATCTAACTATGAGCACTTATTTTCTCAGGCTAAATACCTCGAAGGGAGAGTGACACGCGCTTCTTCAGAATCAGAAGCAAAATGGATTCAAGCTGAATACAAAATGCGCAGGCAGGAAATGAACAGAGCGCTTTCAGAGCGAGATGTCATTCATGAAAAGGGGCTTAAATTACAAAGCCTTTACCCTAAATTGATTGATTTTTATGGTCTTAAAATTCGCGCGTATTTTCAAGAAATCTACGATGCAGAGATGCTGGATGTTTCCTCTAACCCCTATGACGATAGTCCTGCCGGGTTTCGTCTGCTCTACAAACATGGCCGCTCCAATCCATCTGCTTGGACTTTGATTCACACCTCAGTAGAATACTTAGAGGCTTTGAGCGCATTTTTTATAGCCACAGAGATTGAGTTTAATCAGCAAGAAGAGTTTCAGGGGCTCCAAAAAGAGATAGCCCATCTCATTACAACAGCTCTCTCAACAATTAAAACACCTGAATTTTTAGAATACTCTATCTACAGATTAGCAAAAGCGTACCAAGAGCCTGTGCTTAACAATCCCCTTGAGCACTTGGACCGGGTGAAGCGCAAACCGTGGTCGTATATTTCTGGTGGAACCATAAAAACACTTGTTCACACTTATTGGGGATTCTCTCCTAAAGAAGAGAAAAAGTGGGTTGAGAGTCCAACAGAGTTGCTCGCCTTTTTTATCGATGCAATAAAGGAAATTCCATCAAAACCCGCTACAAGTTTTTTTAGTTATTCGCCCACTCACGCCTTTTTGCTCAAACCCCATTTCTCTTTATTTAAAAAAGGATGGGAAGATGCGCTTTATACCTACACCTGGATTCGTGATCATTGGACTTTCCCTACCCAAAGATTTTTAGATGACAATTTGCTCGATCACAGAATGATGGATTACCTTTTTGATAAACTGCTTCTGATTGTTCCTAAAGACTACAGGGAACTGATTAAAAATAGTGTAGGACGCTTCACCTATTCACTCTCAGCTCCAGAGTTTCGAGAACGAGTGATCAAGGCTCTTTCTTACGAGAAATGGCTAAAAACGCGCCTGCATCTTGTGAGCGAAGAGCTCGACAGTCTACTCTATCGCCATTTGCCGCTCTTTCCAGAGCATCAGCTGCGCACCCGCCTCGAAACAGTTTTATCGGAGATGGATGAAATCGATGGAGTACTTCAAAGCACTTTATTGCAGCTTTTTGATCAAAAAACAATTCGGAGATACACCATCTTAACAGCAGAAGATCTACGTAATTTGGTCAAAGAGCTGCTGATTCAAGCTCTTCATACCACTCGCTCCTCTATTTTTTATCACGCCTCTATTGTCAAAGCGATGCGACAAACGGGATTGTGTTATCCGGAACCGATCTTAGTGGCCGATACAAACTGGGTAAAAAACGTCTTTGGATTTACAGTGAGTCCAGGCACTGCTCAGGTAGAATTTTGGCGCTTTGATGAGAGTGGTGTAGAGGGAAGGCCGATCTCTATTTGGGAAAAATATCTCAATGGGGAGAAACAAGAGGATTGGGGTATCTTTAAACCTTTTTGATTTACGACAAAAAAAAGACTCTCCGGGTTTATCCAGAGAGTCTTTTTTGTAGCATTCTGTTTAAGAACTAGAATGTGGCTGTCAGCGACACGTAAGGGCCGTGTAAATCGGTGTTACTGTAGTTGTCGACTGACTGTAGATTATTAACGTCTGTGAATACAATAGAATCGAGTGTGCGAGGGTTGGATATGAACTCGTATCCAGCTCCAATAGCCCAGTTCCAGCAGCAGCAGAATTTATAATCAAAACCCACACGCATTTGAGTAGTTGGGACAATTCGACAAATTGTTTCGTTGTCTATGCTATTTATAATGTTTAGGTCATTAGGATCGGGGAATTGTTGAAAGAAATCATTACTATTTTCTCCGACTAAAATAGCCCAATTGACATTTCCTACAAAAGAAAGTCCTCCGCATAGACAGTAGTTAAAATCTAGTCCGAGTTGTGGTCCAACACCCCAATAAGTTGCTTTTTTGGCTACAACTATGTCTCGAGCTGCTGTATTTACGGTTCCCTGATATCGATTAGCTTCTTTTACTTCAAAATCAGCGTATTGAAGACCTCCCTCCAAAACAACAGAAAGACCGCAACATTGCCAGAAACGCACTCCAAAAAGCGCTTCTACTCGATCGAATTCAAATTTTATTTTAGAAACTGCGGTAGCATCTGTAAAACCTTGGGGAGGGATCGTGCCAGCATCTACAGCAATGAGAAAATCGCCATTTACAGGAAATAAAATCGCGCTCGAAAGAGTATCTTTATGGTCTGAACAAAAGCCGGTATAAGCAATTCTTATGTCACTACAGCAATCACAAAAAGCGTACATGGCCTCTATTCTAAAGCCCGAATCATAACATAGGTTGTTAGCTTTTCTGTCGCCGGTACTGTTATTAGCCCGAAAATCGTCAGTATCGGCTGAAACCGCATAATAGCCGTTGTCAATAACGGGGTAGAGGTAAAGCCACTCGCCTGTGATTGCGAATTCGCCTTGGTTAGGACGTACAGTTGCAAAAAGAGAGCTAAAAGTACAGCAGAGTACAAAAAGAGAGAGATAATATTTACGCATAAAAGACCTGTTAGTGTTTTCAGTTTTCCCTGTAGTGATATAGGAATTTGAGTTCTAAAGCAAGAATATTTTTTAAGTCATTGGTTGTAAAAAGCTTGTGGGCATTGTCGCTTACAATTCATTTCAACCCTGTGCGGGCTGACACGAAAGACTCGAAGTCATTCAATGTTTCGTCCGAATTCAAGGGCTCTGCCATCCTGTCTTCACGCTTGTTTAATAGTTCCAGTGCATAAAATTCACACTTTTGTTATAAGTGCTGGCTGTTCTAGTTGTTATTTTTATTTTAGGGTTGTTTGATGCAAAGAAAGTTTTTTTTATTCGCTCTGATTTTAATCAATATATGTACATTGGGTTTTGCTGCTGAAGAAGATGAAGTGGCGATTGTGTTTGATGAAGAAGCTCTCATCGCTGCTATTGATAACTTGGGGCCCACAGCTTCTGGGTTTTCATCAGAAGGAGACTTTGGTCCGGAAGATGAGAGTTTTGTGGACCCGAGGGTGCTACGTGATTTTATTGAAAGTCGCGGTTTAATCAAGTGTCGGCAAAAAGAGGGAACCTTGTCCATTTATGGAGATGTGCGGGCTAGATGGGCTACAGCGGGTGAAATGTTTGGCGGAGAAAAACAACGAGGACAAGGTACATCCATTGCGAATGATCGTTATAAAAGTGAAATAAACCTCTTTTTTGACTACGTAGCTCCTCGAGCATGGGTTTCGACTAAACTTAAATGGGTGAATTTTGATGGTAAAGATGGAGGCAGTGCGACGCGTGTTGAAATGGATCGAGGGTTTATCGGGTATGATATTTATCATCAAGGTGAGCAAGATTTTTATATTGAGGTAGGACGCAGCAAGCTTGATTTTATTTATGAGTCACGCGTCGAATTTATTAGCACCTTTGATGGGATTCATATTTATTACACTAACTGCTGGCCATCGGTTGGGAAATTCACGATTCATGGCGGTCCTTTTCTTATAGATACTTTTACAAATCACTATGCATGGATCATGGAGACTTTTATTACAGGTTGGTACAATACAGGGTTTAGTTTGAAGTATAGCATTGTCGATTGGCATAGAGGGGCTCCAACCCTTGATTATGGAAACTTAAAAAAACCTGATGATCCAATAACATCCGGAAATCTACTTGTACAAGATAATCCGCGCTATAACTTTCTTGTCTCTCAAATGCTATTTGGATATGAGCGCAAGATTGATTTTATCCGATGTAAAACTTTATTCGTTTACGGAGCTGTATTAAAAAACCACATTGCTAGACGTTCCCCTCAGACAAATAATAAGCTGCTCAATAACGCATGGTATGCAGGGTTTACACTGGGCAAGCTGTGCAAGGGGTGTGACTGGTCAATCGATATTAACTTCCAGAGTGTGCAAGCGCAAGCTGTGCCTGAATTTGACTCAGGAGGTATTGGGCATGGGAATGCAGCAAATGGCTTGTTATCAGATGCGATTTTATTAGGTCTTCCTATAGATGAGGTGCATTTATTTACCAACTACAAGGGCTTGGCGGCAAGTTTGCTTTATGCGTTGACAGATAGTTTGTCCTTTCGTTTACAAGGACAGTACTCAACGCCACGCAATAAGGGTATTGGGAAAGATTTTTACTATAAAGACTTTGAACTGTCAGTGATTTACGCTTTCTAGCGGCATTTTTGCATAAGCAACCACTTTTTTTGTCTCTAATTTTGAGTTTTAGTGATTGGGAGTAAGGTGTTTATCCACTATAACAGAACAGTAGAGTAGGGGTGGACATTACTCCACCCCTACTCTACTGTTAACCTAAACTTCGAGTTTTAATTATTAAAAATAAGGGATTTATAGATTTTTCTTTAAGCTTCTGCAAGAATGC
>JAJACO010000007.1 GCA_022601475.1 Chlamydiales bacterium | reverse complement strand
GCTGCGCATCATTTGTATGTGCTGATGATCAACCTGTCTTTGAACAGACAGATGAAACAACCGAAAACGTCTCTCTTCACCTCCCTTTTGCTTGCAGATTTGCAAGTGAGGCTGAATTGGACGACGACGCAATTGATAACTCTCCTTCTTTTTGCCGCTTGGATAAATGCGATGAAGAAGGATGCAATAAGTATTTCTCATGCCCTTGCGACGAGGAGTGCGAAGAGTGCGAGGAATGCGAAGAGTGTACAAACTGTCCAGAAGAAAAGGAAGGATGCACTTGTGTTCACAATTATTTTGAAAGCGACAAGCCCGTTTTGGAAGATTCTGAGTGCGAGGAGTGCACAAGCTGCCCAGAAGAAAAGAAAGGATGCACCTGCGTTCATAATTATTTTGAAAGCGACAAGCCCGTTTTTGAAGATTCTGAGAAAGACCACAACCGCTTTCGCACAAACTTTGGGTCATGGCGCAACTACAAGGCTAACTTTGGGATGGAAAAGATTTTTGCCTATTTCCCTCAACGCCCTGTTCAAACCTACACAAATACAACAGCGACAGCACACGCGTATGACTACGGTGTGATGTACTCTTTTACAGGATTTTATCCTCCCATGGGTCACATCGACCCTATGTACTGGTTTGATGAAGTGATCGATACCATGGACACTTACCCCTACAATCTAGTTAGCCACTCAGTTTATGAAGTGTCTGGCGATTGGGTAATGGACTATGTCGTACACGATTTTGTAATGAATCAAATCATTAAAGCGCGTGCCATTGTCACTCCTTTTAATGCATACATTTTGCAATCAGTTAAGCCTCAAGGATCTAGTGATTATTTTGATTACTTCCTAGAGCACTTCTATATCAAGTGCGAGTGCCAATAACACTTTTTTCTTGATCTGCGAAGCAGAGTATGAAAGACTCCCAAAAATATATTTTACATATTTTTGGGAGTTTTTTTATGGAAGAGAAATACGATCTGATCGTCATTGGCACAGGCCCTGCAGGTGAAAAAGCAGCTGTAAAAGCAGCCTACTTTGGTTACAAAGTGGCTGTGATTGAAAAATCCTCTCTATACGGAGGAGCGGGCGTGGTAACAGGAACTCTTCCCTCTAAAACTCTCAAAGAAACAGCTCTTTACCTTTCGGGCAAATACGACAAGGGGCTGTATGGCGTGGATCGCGATGTGGAAGGGGATACGACTGTTGAAAACTTCATGTATCGCAAAAACTACATCATCAAAACAGAATCCGAAGAGGTGCGCAAAAATCTTCTGAGGCACAAAGTGGACATCCATCACGGCATCGCCTCCTTTGTAGACGCAAATACCATTCATGTAACAGGACCCAAAGAGCAGACGATGAAAGCGGATTATTTCATTATCGCCACAGGTTCTTACCCCTTCCATCCCGATAACATTCCCTTTGATGAAAAAAAGGTGCACGATTCCGACTCGATCTTAAACATCAAGCGCTTCCCTCAATCTATCGCGGTATTAGGTGCGGGTGTGATTGGATGCGAATACGCCACTATTTTCTCTACCATGGGCTGTAAGGTTTTCTTAATCAACCGGACGGATAAGATTCTTGGCTTTATCGACCAAGAAATCGTAGAACATCTATTCGATCATATGCGACATGACCAAATCGATCTTCTTTTTAACACTGGAGTGAAAAAAATTGATAATCCTAGCGGTGAAAAAGAAAAACTTTGTGTTGAGCTCGAATCTGGAGAAGTATTAAATGTAGATCTATTTCTTTTTGCAGCGGGTCGCAATGGTAACACACTCTCTCTAAATCTAGATAAAGTTGGAATTGAAACGACCAAAAGACAAACAATTCCAGTGAATGAAAACTATCAAACATCCATCCCAAATATCTACGCTGTAGGAGATGTGATTGGTTTTCCGGCTCTTGCAAGCACAAGCATGGACCAAGGGAGAGTGGCCGTGGCACATATTTTCCAAACAAAGGACATCGAAGAAATTGCGCGCATTTTGCCGTTTGGAATCTATACTGTACCCGAGATTTCTACAGCAGGCATTACGCAAGAAGAGGCCGAGGAGCAAAAGCTGTCCTATTGCACAGGAGTGGCCTACCATAAGGACATGCCGCGCGGAAAAATTCTGGGAGCAGAAAAAGGGATGCTAAAACTCATTTTTACCCGTGATGATCTTATCATACGTGGCGTGCACGTGTTTGGGCACCTTGCAACCGAATTGATTCATCAGGGAGTGGAGCTTATTCAGTCTAAAAAAACGCTGATGGATGTGATTGGAATTGTGTACAACTACCCCACCCTGCACGATTTGTACAAATACGCAGCCTATGATGGTTTGAGTAATTTAGCAGGCCACAAAGTCAAATAAGAATAGAAAATGCAAGAGGGTGTGTTGAATAATTCAATACACCCTCTTGATGTTTAGTCTCCCTTAGGGCTATCTTGAATTTCATGAAAGGATCTACCATTTTTAAAACCCTCTTTGGGCTACTTGTACTTACCATCTTGGGGCTACTTTATTGGTCTTCGACCCTCCAAGAGAACGACTTGAAAAAAGTTTCGCAAGAAATGAGCGAACTGCGCGCCGAAACAGCCGCCTTGGGACAAAAACTGACGCGTGAACTACGCCACCGCCAAGCCTCTGTTGACCCCTCCTCTCCACACCCTTTAGTCACAAGTTCTCAATACCCCAACTTACTCGAAGAAGATCTCTATTTCTCCTACACCCTCCCCAAACAACTAGGCGATCACTTCAAACCCACAGGCATTGTAAAACAAGCGATCATTGGCCGCCCCGAAAACCTACACCCTTTCAATGGATTTCGCGATGTTTCTACCATGATTCAAATGTGCTCTGTCCAGGTGGCAGATTTGCAATTTGGAGTTTATGAAACAATGGCTCCTGATATGGCCCTCAAATTGGAAATGCGCCCCTGTCAAGAGGATCCCGAAGCACAAGAGTACTGGGTCCATTTGCGAGAAGATGTATACTGGCAGCCGCTCAAAAAAGCTCATTTTCCAAGCTCTGTCGAGCTCGCTCCTCATTTTTTAAAAAAACATAAAGTGACCGCCCACGACTTTAAGTTTTTCTATGATGCGATCATGAATCCCTATGTTCACGAAGCTAAAGCCGCTTCGCTCAGAACCTACTTCGATGATATTGAAGAGTTTAGAGTAATCGATGCACAGACCTTTGTCGTCCGTTGGAAAAAGCACAGAACCGAGGATGAAGAGGGACACGCTGTCGATAAAATGAAATACACTTCCCTAAGTCTTACAGGAGCTCTTCAACCACTTGCCCGTTTTGTATATCAATATTTTGCAGATGGTCAAAAAATCATTGAGGAGGACCAAGCACTTGATACCTACCGCACAAACTCGATTTGGGCGCAAAATTTTGCGCACCATTGGGCCAAAAATGTGATTGTGAGCTGTGGGCCTTATCTTTTTGATGGCATGAGCGATGAAGCGATCTCATTTAAACGAAATCCTGAACATTACAACCCCTATGCTGTTCTTACAGAGGGTACTAAATACACTTTTAAAGAAAGTGTAGATGCTGTATGGCAAGATTTTAAAACAGGAAAAATCGATCTTTGTACGCTTGCACCCAATCAAATGATGGAATACGAAACTTTTTTGACAAGCGACGATTATAAAACTCAGGTCGCTCGCGATCAAGGGATTCAAGCCATTGATTACGTCGATTTAAGCTATTATTATATCGGATGGAATCAAGCCAAACCATTTTTTGTAAGTGAAAAAGTGAGAAAGGCAATGACCCTTGCTATTGACCGCAAACGAATCATTGAACAAAACTTAAATCAAATGGCTATTCCAATTAGCGGTCCATTTTTTAGATACTCCTCAGCTTATGACATTGCTGTTGCTCCCTACCCTTACAATCCAGAAGAGGCGCGTCGCTTACTCGATGAAGAGGGTTGGATCGATCTCGACGGTGATGGGGTGCGCGATAAAATCATCGATGGAAAAACGGTTCCTTTTCGCTTCAAACTCTACTATTTTGTAAAAAGCTTGCCCTCTAGAGTGATTGCGGAATATATCATGACAGCACTTCGCGATGTTGGAGTACAGTGTGAGTTGTACGGTCTTGATATTACCGATTTATCACGCCAATTTGAGGATAAAAACTTTGATGCGATTTGCATGGGATGGAAGCTTGGCACACCTCCCGAAGATCCTTGCCAGCTCTGGTACTCCTCTGGAGCCAAAGAAAAAGGCTCTTCCAATGCTATTGGCTTTGCCAATCCTGAAATCGATACTTTAATTGAGTATCTCAATTATGAATACGACCCGCAAAAAAGAGAAGAGTACTATCATCAATTCCATCGAATCATCCATGAATTGGCCCCCTATACTTTTTTGTACACGCCTAAGGTGAGACTTTTGTATCGAGATCACTTACAAAATATTTTTGTTCCTCGAGAAAAACAAGATCTTATCCCAGGTGCCGATATTCCAGAACCCAACACACAGGTGATTTGGTTTAAGCAATGACAACCTACATCCTTCGTCGACTCCTTCTCTTGCCGCTAACGTTATTTGCAATCATTCTTGTAAATTTTATTATTTTAAACCTCGCTCCCGGAGATCCTGCCACTCTCGCCAATGTAAGTGTCACAGGGGAAGCAACAAGATCGACAAAAGATGCGGGTGTGACAGGAGAAAACCAATACCTGCTTTTTCGCGAGCACTACGGTCTTACTCTCCCTGTTTTACTCAACACCTGGTTTTCAATTTCCGAAGAAAAAATAGAACAAGCTCTATACGCTTTAGCCACCCAAAAAGAGGAAATGAGTGTGCAAGCCTATCATAGCTTACGCACATTGTGGGGAGATCGAGCCCGTTTTATCATGCCTCTGCTTCTTAGGCACGCCTCTAATCCAAACAACTCCTTTGAAACACGCTTCATTGCCACCAATCTTTTTATCCGTGGAGGAACCCAGCAAGGGCATGTGGGGATCACTCTCTCATCGAGCTTACGTCAAGAAAATAATTTAATTGCCAAAAGTAACCAAGCATTAAGCGAGCTCCGTTTAAGAGAGAGTGATTCACAAGATCAACTCGATGCAAACCTCAAAAAGCTCTCCTCTTGGTTTGAGGAATTAGGAGGTGAAGAGGCTTTTACCACAAAAGGGGTGGGAAAAATCAAAATACTTTTTTTTGAAACCCGTTTTTTTCGCTATCTTGGAAAAGTACTCACCTTGGATTTTGGAACATTACGCAACGATAGCAATAAAACAGTGATCAGTGAAGTGTTCAAAAGAATCAAGTATTCACTCGCTTTAGCGGTGATTCCGCTTATTATCACCTTCGCTCTTTGTCAAGTCTTTGGCATGTTGATGGCGGTTTATCAAAACAAGTGGGTGGATACCTCCTTAAATATCTTTTTTCTTTTTCTCTTTGCTATACCTGTCTTTGTCGTCGCTCCTTTTTTAATCGAAAAAATGGCATTGAATAAAACCATCCCCTTTACCTCTATCTCTATTCCCTATAGTGGCTTCCATAGCCCTCTTGAGATCTATAGCACTCTCACCTCCCCCAAGCGAATTGCTGATATCTCTCTCCACCTTTTTCTTCCACTCATTGCGATTATGTATGGCACGCTGGCAGTACAAACGCGTATTTCTAGAACAGCCTTTCTCGAGGTATTGAGACAAGATTGGGTGCGCACAGCACGCGCTAAGGGGCTAGGACCGCTAAAAATTTTGATCAAACATGTGGGCAGAAATGGATCGATTACCATTGTCACCTCCATTGCAGCCTCGCTTGGCATTGTTTTAGGCGGATCTCTTATCATCGAAACAATTTTTGAAATTAATGGATTTGGACGTTTTTTTTATGATGCGATTTTAAACAGGGATTACAACGTCGTGCTTTTTTCAGCGTTTGCAGGCTCATTTCTTACATTAATTGGATATTTAATAGCAGATATAGCTTATACCCTGCTCGATCCTAGAGTGAGTTTGGAGTAGATATGAAAATTCAAAGTTATGAATCCATTGTTTGGCAGCAATTTAAGAAAAATCGTATCGCCTTCATTGCCCTCTGTTTTTTAATCGTTTTTTTTCTAGTTGGCCTTTATGCCCCCTTTTTGAGTTCGAGCAAACCTCTTCTAGTGCTTTGGAACCAAAAATTCTACTTCCCTCTGCTTAAATATCTTTTTTATCCAGGGTTTTATACTAAACCCATCGATCTATTCTATAACCTCCTCATGTTCACCATGCCTTGTGCTGTTTTAGCCCTCTTTCTGCTAAAAAATAGCCTCAGAAAGTACACTCTTATCGGCATCGCACTTCTCCAAACAACACTCTTTATCTGGGTGATGCAAGGCGCGATTAAAAATCCGGAACAAAACCTTGCTCTCAATGCAGCCAAACAAAAGACAAAAAATACACTCAGCGCCTTTAGAGAAGATCCTTTACTTGCTCCTTTTCCTTCTCATGAACAGTGGAACTCCGATCTCTCGTATCTCTCTTCCTACGCACAACTCAATCAATTGCTGCACTACAAACACATGCAAACGCAACACAATAAAATCGCCCCCTATCTTCCCGACTCCTCCATGCCCACACTTTGGCATGTGTGGCAGAGAAATGAACAAGAAAAAATGTCGCAACTGCAAACCACCATCGAGGCGACTCAAAGTCAGTATCTGCAAAAAATTGATCTCCTACCTCAGTTGATCAATGACTACCGTCCTTATTCCCACGCCTTTCTCATGGCAAAATACACTCTCGAGCATCCAACTCACGAAGATAAACTCCTTCAGGCCCAAAATCATTTCGATTCTACCCTAAAAAATGCCATTGAGGCGCGCGCCCCTCTTGTTGAAGCGCGACAAATCATCGAACAGTACCAAAGAGCCTCTGCCAACCTCGCTTACCTCAATGACAAACAACAGTGGTTGGATCAACAAAGCATAGAGCTCAAAATTCTCATTCCGGCCCTGATTCGGCAATTTCACTGGGAAGATGATGCGGGAGGAGCTCAAAAGCTCAATCAACACGTCCCCTGGTGGGAGCTTACACGCGTGAATCGCAAAGATCTCATGGCAAGCCTGCTTTTTGGAATCCGCATCTCTATTGTTGTGGGAGTCACAGCGGTTGTCCTCTCGTTGCTCATTGGCATTCCGTTGGGTATGATTGCAGGATATTTTGCTGGAAAAACAGATTTAGTGGTCTCTCGCTTTATTGAGATTTGGGAGGCGATGCCCACTTTTTTTATGCTTTTGCTGATTGTGGCCATTTCTCAGAGCAAATCGATCTTTTTAGTGATCGGTGTGCTCGGTATTTTTGGTTGGACAGGCATCGGTAGATTTATGCGCGGCGAGGTACTTAAACACCGCAATCTTCCCTATGTTCTCTCTTGTCATACAATGGGTTATACACACAAACGGGTGATGTTTTCACATATTCTTCCCAATGCGATTGCACCGATTCTTACACTCCTTCCTTTTGCGATGATGGCAGCGATCACAAGTGAAGCTGGACTCTCTTTTTTGGGTCTTGGAGAAGAGGGCTCCACCTCTTGGGGAGTTTTAATGGATGAGGGGCGCTCGGTTTTCCCTTCCGAGAGTTATTTGCTTTGGCCTCCCGCTATTCTTTTAACTTTACTGCTTATTTCTATTGCGCTTGTTGGAGATGGATTGCGAGATGCAATCGACCCTAAAATGCGCAACTAGCAAACTGAGCTTCGGGTTGATAAATATCTTACTTCCAAAATGAGATCGTTGCATAACTCAAGCTTGCATCCGTTTTGGAACCTTTTTGCACCATTATGCTTTCAAGGTACCTGTAACACCAAACTCTTTAACCTTTGGGTAGAGCAGTTCTTGGTTCCAGAACTTAAGCCTGGGCAAGTTGTAGTTATGG